>JBBQDD010000262.1:0-3700 GCA_038319335.1 Sphingomonadales bacterium | reverse complement strand
GCGTTGCGGTGATCTGTGAAGGGCTGCGCAGTGATCTCGTGGCGCGGGGAATCAATCCCGGGCGGATCATGGTATCGCCCAACGGCGTCGATATGACGCTGTTTGGCGCACCGCTGCCGCATGATGCAGCGCTGGCGCAGCAGCTGGGCATCACTGGTGACGAAGTGATCGGCTTTATCGGCAGTTTTTATGCCTATGAAGGGCTGGCAGATCTGATCGCGGCGATGCCGCGTCTGGTATCGGCAAGGCCACGCATCAAGCTGGTGCTGGTCGGCGGTGGCCCGTGCGAGGCGGCGTTGCGCGCCCAGGCCGCGGCGAGCGATGTCGCCGATCATATCCATTTCGTCGGCCGCGTGCCGCACCAGGAAGTTGAACGATATTACAGCGTCATCGACGTGCTGGTCTATCCGCGCAAACGCATGCGGCTGACTGATCTGGTCACCCCGCTCAAGCCGCTGGAGGCGATGGCGCAGGGTCGGCTGGTGGCGGCATCGGATGTGGGCGGCCACCGCGAGCTGATCCGCGATGGCGACACCGGCACCTTGTTTGCGCCCGATGATCCAAAGGCGATGGCGCGGGCAATCTCAACCCTGTTCGCTGATCGGGAGACTTGGCCGGCGCGGCGGGCACGCGCACGGGCCTTTGTGGAGGCAGAGCGGAACTGGGCCAATAATGTTGCGCGTTATGTGCCTGTTTACCAAAAACTAATCGAATCCGCCGATACACTGGCACCATGGTCGCGAAACCCCATCGTCAACGCCTGATCCTGCCTGTTGCCTTGATCGGCGGCGCGGCATTGGGGGTAACGACGGCGATCGCCTTTGCGCTGGTGCCGGGTGACATGCTGGCCCGCGCCATCTT
Source organism: Sphingomonadales bacterium (assembly GCA_038319335.1). GTDB lineage: Bacteria > Pseudomonadota > Alphaproteobacteria > Sphingomonadales > Sphingomonadaceae > Sphingomonas. The sequence goes on along the minus strand of JBBQDD010000262.1, from coordinate 2,839 downwards.
GCGCAGCGGCATCCCCGCCGTCATCGCCGCTGCGGAACCGCCATTGGGCATCACCGCCCGGATCGTGCTTGCGCTGGCAGGCGGTGGCATCGTCGCGCTGCTCGGCTGGTTCGCGCTGTTCCTGGTACTCGGGTCGCGCAGCCTGGCGGTGGGGGGTGACCCCGCTGCCGATGCTGATCCGGATACCGGCGAAACCGTTCCCGTGCTCCGCCGCGCTGATGCCCATCCCGATGCGCCGTCCCGACGGCCGGTTTTCGCCAATCGCGATTTGGGCACGCCATTTCTGGAAGTACGGGCGCGCCATGGTGATGAACCTGCGCCTGCCGCTGCACCCCAGACGACCCCATTGCCCATCATGCGTGGGCCAGTCGATGTGCCGGTTGATCTTGATATGCCGCTATCGGCGTTCGATCCTGCGGCGATCGGCATGCCGATGCCCGCACCGCTGACGCTGCAGCCCGCCCCCAATGCGCCGCCTGCTCCCCCGCTGGTGTCTACGCCGGCGCGGCGGCAGATATTCGACCCGAATGAGCGTTTCGAAACGTTCGAACTCACGCCGATGGTGCGTGCCGATCCGCTGCCTGCCGATCTGCCGCCGCCGCACAAGCCACGGCGCGAGCCACACGACACCCAGGCGACGATCACCGCGTTGCTCGAACGGCTGGAACGCGGCGTTACCCACCGTGATTCCCGCCCGCCAGCGCCTGCTGCCAAGCGTGATACCCGGACGGACGACACCTTGCAGGATACGCTGGGGTCGCTCCGCCGGATGGCAACGCGGGGCTGATCAGCGCAGTTCAACCGTCAATACCTCCAGATCAGCCTCCACCCGCGCCGCCGTTCGCCGCACGGCCACCACATCGACATCGGCGACCAGATGGCCCGCCACGTCAAACTCGGCCTCGGTCAGGCTCGTCAGCCAGGCCTCGGTCGCGGGGCAGGGCAGCATCGCCACGGCAATGCGGTGCCGCGCGCCGGTAAAGGTCGCGCTTGCCCAGCGATCCCAGTCGGCGGCCATGATCTGCGCCGGGCAGCGGGCGTGGCGTGATCCGCGCTCGATCGCCCGGGTCAGCGCGGTGCCGATATCGGGGCCCCGGCTCATGCGGCTTCTTCCCGATCCAGACGGGCGATTGCCGCTTCGATCCGCGCCGTCGTGGCCGGCCGGGGTTGGCGGCCACAGCGCAAATCCCCCACCAGGCGCGGATCGTTGACGGCAATCCGCCCGAATTTGGTCGCGGGCATGGATGTTCGCCGCAAAAGATTTTCGATTCTCTCCAAAACTGACATGCGCTGCTCCCGATTCGCCGACCATGTTCTTAATATGTTCCGTAATTTCCAACTTGTCTAGGAAAAATCCTACGGCTATGGTGGGGCCATGGAAAACAGCGATGCTCGGTCCAATCTGGTCGCCATGGCGGCGCGTCGCGGCGAAAGCCTCGCCGCGCTGTCGCGCCTGCTTGGCCGCAACGATGCCTATCTGCAGCAGTTCGTGACGCGCGGATCGCCGCGTGTGTTAGGGGAGCGGGAGCGGGGGACGCTGGCGGCCTATCTCGGCATGGACGAGGCCGATCTTGGCGGGCCATCCCGTGGCGGTGGTGCGACGCCTGCGATGTTCCGCGTGCCACGGATCGATGCCATGGCGGCGGCGGGGCCCGGCGGTATGCTGGCGGAGGATCGCGCGCGGCCTGGCGAGGCGATCGACCCCGCCCTGCTGCGGCAATGGGGCGTGCGCGGCGATGCGTTGTCGATCATCACCGCGCAGGGCGAATCGATGGTGCCGACAATCGCTGATGGCGATGATCTGCTGGTCGATCGCGGTGACACCCGGATCAGCGCGCGCGGCGGCGTTTACGTGCTGCGGCTGGACGGCGGGCTGATCGTGAAGCGGCTGGCCGCGCATGATGCCGGCATCGACGTGATCAGCGACAATCCGCGCTTCGCCGCGGTGACGATCGGCGTGGGCGATCCACCGCTCGACGTGATTGGCCGGGTGGTGCGCATCACCCGCCTACTGAAGTAACGGCTAGCGGCGGTCGCGCCACCAGATGATGATCGCCAGCACCGCACCAATCGCGACCCCGGCAAACAGCCCGCGCGTCGATTCGCCGAAAAACACGCCCCCAAAAGCACCGATAATCGCCCCCATCGCGATCAGGAAACCACCGGCGGCCGGGTTGCGGGGAGGGGTGTCATTCATGGCGCCCGCTCTGCCACGCCAAACGCCGCTGCGCCAGTATCGCAAAAATCCGCACCGCCTGCGTTTATCGCCACGCCGTTTACCATTGCCCGTAATCGTCGCGCCAGCTTTGCCCGCTATCGGGTGGGAATGTCCTTTGCGTTTTTTGATCCGGCCGATGATGCCGGCCCCCAATCGCTCTATGTCCATGATCGCGCAGCATTTGATGATGCTGCCGGGCTGATCGCGCAATTTGGCGACGATGCCGGTTTTGAGGCAGCGGCCCGGGCTGAACGGGGCCGCAATCTGGGTAACGCGATCAGCTTTTGCCACTGGCGACAGATTGAACGGCTGATCGTCCTGCTCGCCACAGCACGCCCCGTCGGGACGGTGCACTAACCCGTGGATCGGGCAAGCTGAGCCGCCGCCGCGGCGATTGTCGTGCAGTCCGCGCCGCAAATGCTGTCCCTATCGGTCGCTCAGCGCTAGAGCGGGGCGATGCTATGGCGTTTCAAACCAGCTGGCGGCGCGACGGGCGCTGCGGCCGCATTGCTTGGGGCAAGCCTGCCATGGGCGGCAGCGGCGCAGGATGCGCCGGTCGTTGCGCAGCCAACCCCCCAGCAGACCGCTCCGCAAACGAGCCCTGACAGGTCGCCCGACACG
>JBBQDD010000261.1:0-3728 GCA_038319335.1 Sphingomonadales bacterium | reverse complement strand
TGCCATCACATGCTCCTGTATCGGTCCAATACAGCAGTTTTATGATGTTTTTTCGATTTCGTCAATCGTCCGCACGCATGCCTTTAACAACGCTCAGCCAGCCGCCTGCGCAGCGGCGATCAGCGCCCCGTCAATTGCCTTGGCGCGCAGATAGGCGGGGCGCGTGGATATCCGCGCGAAATAATCCTCGAATGCCGCGCACTTGGGCAGGGTGCCGAACTGCAGCCCCCAGATCACCTGCGATCCCAGATAGACATCCACGCCCGTAAACCGGTCGCCAGCGATATAGGGATGCGCGGCGACCGCCTTTTCCAGCACATCGACGGCGAGATCATAATTGCCATAGCCCGCCATCCGCTGCTGATCCGCGCTTGGCGCAAAACCCATGGAGCGGTTGACGATTGCCTGTTCCAATGGCCCGGCGGCAAAGAACATCCAGCGGTAATAATCCGCACGTTCGGCCGCCATGGGTGCCAGCCCTGCCTCCGGAAATGCCTCTGCCAGATAGGTGCAGATCGCGGCGCACTCGGTGACAACCTGGCCACCATGCACAATCGCGGGCACTTTCCCCATCGGGTTGATCGACAGATATGGCTCTGCCTTCATCGTCGATGCGTAATCGAGCACCACGGTTTCATACGCCGCCCCGCTTTCCTCAAGCGCCCAGCGCGCAATCTGCCCGCGCGACATGGGGTTGGTGTAGAATGTCAGCGCTGCAGCCATGGCGAATCCCCCCGAAAATGGAACATTAGTGGAACGTATCGGCCGCGGAAAGTCAAGGCTTATGGGGCGCGATACCACCAGACGCCGTCGATCACGTCCTTCACCGCCCGCCCCTCAACCTCCAGCCGCCGCAGATGCGCGAGCGCCTCGCCGGTTGCCATGCCAAGCACGTCGGGGCCGATGGCGCGGCGGAATAACCGGCCAAAACAGTCCACCGCGCGACGCGGCGCCTCCGCAATGAACATCCCCAGCTCATCCAACCGCTCGCGATGCTCCCGGTCCAGCGCATCCAGCCGGGTGTGCAACCCGGTAAAGGGGTCGCCATGGCCTGGTAACACCAGCAGATTATGCGGCAACAGCTTCAGCTTGGCGATCGAATCCAGCCATTCGCCCAGCGGATCCGCCTCCGGCTCGGTGACGCCGAGTGAGACGTTGGAACTGATCCGCGGCAACACCTGATCACCCGAAATCAGGATGCCGCGTTCCTCATCGAGCAGGCACGCATGTTCGGGCGAGTGGCCCGATCCCGTCACGATCCGCCAGGGCCGCCCGCCAATCATCAGCGTGTCGCCATCAGCGATGCGGCGAAAGCCAAGCGGCAAGGGCGTGATGATCCGGCGAAACCCGCTCCAGCCGCGCGCGGTGCCATGCGCCACCTGCGCATGGTCCCACCCGCCCGCGCGCCAAAAGGCGATCATATCGTCAGGCACGGCATCGCGCGCATCGGCGGAGAGCATTCGCGCCGTCAGCCATTCGCCGCGCGTCATCACCAGCGGGCAATCATGGTGCGCGCACATCCAGCCTGCCAGACCGATATGATCAGGGTGAAAATGCGTGCCGATCACCCGGGTGATCCGCTCCCCCGCCAGCGCGCCCTTGGCCAGCGCTTTCCACGCCGCCCGCGCGTCGGGCAGGTTCATCCCGGTATCTACCAGCGCGAATCCGGGCCCGCGATCATCATGATCATCGACCAGCCAGCAATTGATGTGCTTCAGCGGACCCGGCACCGTCAGCCGCACCAGCCGCAGCCCGGGCACGATCGCAAAGGGCTCCTCCGGCGCGATCACCGGATGCCCGAACGGGTAGTTCAGCCCCTTGTGGCTGGTCGGCACAAAGCTTTCATCAGCGACGAAATAGGCGTCGGTTGATGTGCTCGCCCCCGCGTCGCTCACCTCAACGGCGCTTGAACGGATCTTCGAAGCCGCGCGCTTCCAGCTCGGTTTCGGCGACCCCGACATTTTCGGCATCGCGCGCCGCCTGGTCACGCTGTGCGCGCAGCTCGGTGATCAGCGCAGCGCGATCCCCCTCCAGCCGGTTGTCGACCGGGGCCTCAATGCCCGCCGCCTTGGCCGCCTTGGCAACGATCGCGTCGAGCTCGCGCTGCGAACACAGACCCAGCGTGACCGGGTCTTTCGGGGTGATGTTGGCGATGTTCCAATGGCTGCGGTCACGGATCGCCGCTATGGTGGTGCGCGTGGTGCCGATCAGGTTGCCGATCGCTCCGTCGGTGATTTCGGGGTGGTTGCGGATGATCCAGGCGATGCCATCGGGCTTGTCCTGCCGCTTTGAAACGGGCGTATAACGCGGCCCCTTGGTACGGCGTACCTGATCGGGGCCCTTCAGCATCTTCAGCGAATAGCTTGGGTCAGCCTGGCCCTTTTCAATCTCTTCCTGGGTCAGTTCATGCGCGCGCACGGGATCGCGCCCGGTCAGCTTGGTCGCGGCGGTATCATCGGCGATCGCCTGAATTTCGAGGATGTGCAGCCCGCAAAATTCCGCGATCTGTTCAAAGCTGAGCGCCGTATTATCGACCAGCCATGAGGCGGTTGCGTGCGGCATGAGCGGCTGGGCCACGATAAACTCCTTAAAAACAGAAAGGGCCGCCCCTTCACGGAGCGGCCTGTAATAGCCCGGACTTAATGCGGAACGGCGACGGGGGCAAGCGCGGTGGTGATGATGGCGCCGCACCACCCAATCCGGGTAAAGGATTTGGTGAGGACTGCGGTGGCATTATGGCGATTGTGCCTTCGCTTGCCGCCCTGATCGCCGCTCACCCGCTTCAGACGAAGCCCTATAACGCCATTAAATTTTGCCGAACCAACCGGGCGGGAGTGGCGCTATACCGGGTAACGGGTGATGACCGGGAAATGGCGGCGAAGCGTGCGCTGAAGACCGCCTTTGAGCGCTACGGCGCGCATTGTTTTCACTGTCGGAAATGGATGCCCCCGCAAAGCCTGTCGCACCAGTGCACCCGCGACCACCTGCACCCTAAGGTAGCTGGCGGCGGCGACAAGCTGCACAATCTGGTTTTTGCCTGCGGCAATTGTAATCGCGCCAAAGGGCGCGCCGACCTAATTGGGTTCAACGTAGAAACAGGCAGCGCGTATATGTTGGCGCTTGCCCAGCACGTCGCGCGCTGCGTTGATTCAATTCACCACGATCCGGCGATCAAGCCGCCAGCGCTTCTTCCAGCCGCACCGGCGCCAGCGCTTCCAGGAACTGGCGGGCGCTTGCCTCCCATGTGAAAGTCTGGCCATAGGCCGCGCAGGCCGCGCGGTCGAGTGTCAGGGCGGTGGCGATCGCTTGGTCCAGATCGTCGTCCATCGCGCCAATGCCCGGCTTCAGCACGTCGATCGGCCCGGTTACGGGGAAGGCCGCAACGGGCACGCCCGATGCCAGCGCCTCGATCATCACCAGCCCAAACGTGTCGGTTTTGCTGGGGAACACAAACACATCGGCCGCCGCATAGGCAGCCGCCAGCACCGCGCCAAATTTGGGGCCAAGGAAGTGGGCGTCCGGATATTTGGCCTCCAGCGTGGCGCGCGCGGGGCCATCCCCGACGATCACCTTGGTGCCCGGAACGCCCGAATCCAAAAACGCCTCGATATTCTTTTCGATGGCAACGCGGCCCACATAAAGCTGGATCGGGCCACCCAGCGCGCGGATGGCCGGATCGGGCGTGATGTGCGGGCCAAAGGTCGCCAGATCAACGCCGCGCCCCCAAT
>JBBQDD010000260.1:0-3739 GCA_038319335.1 Sphingomonadales bacterium | reverse complement strand
CCCCAGCCGCGCCGGGCTGGCGAGAACAACCGTCGCGGTGGCGGCAGCGCCCGTCAGCGCGGTTGCCTCGCCGATCAGATCTCCGGGTTCGCAGGTGCCCACCTGCGCGTCGTTCACCAGCACCCTGGCGCTGCCCGATGCAAGAAAGACCAGCGATTCGAGTGGCTTGCCCTGCCGCGTGAGCGTTTCCCCGGCCGCACCATTCACCCACCAGCCTTGCGTCATCAGGTGCCGGGCTTCGCTGGCGGGCAGCGCGTCGAAAATGGCGGCGCGCAGCTGGGTTTCCTCGGGCGAGAAACGCACGGCGGCGTTGCGCATGAACGGGCGGGCAACCAACAGCGCGCAGACCATGATGATCACGGGCATCCAGACCAGCGTGATCACGTCCATCGGCGCAAGCGCCGCGCGCGCGGCGAGCATCGCGGCGCTGAACGCAATCAGTCCCCGCCGAAACGGCGATCGTTGCGCCAGTGCCGCGCCCAGCATTCCGGCATAAGCGAGTTGCAACAACAGCTGACGGGTCGAGAACATCGATTCCCCCGTTGTTCGATGCAACACCTGCCATAGCATGGCTTTGCCCGGTCCATGAAGCCAGTGACGTTGGGGGATCAGCGGCGATCAACGCGGCCAGCGCTTAGTCGAACAGATCACGCTGCGGCCCGGCGGGCGGCTTGAACAGATCGGTGCGCAGCGTGATCCGATCGCGGTTCAGCCCCAGCTTTCGGCACGCGATGGTGAACCGGGTGTGCGTCAGCGCTGCCCATGGCCCCGATCCGCGCAGCCGGGTGCCGAACCCGGGATCATTGTCGCGCCCGCCCCGCAGCGACTGGATGATCGCCATCACCTTGGCGGCACGATCCGGGAAATGCATGTCGAGCCAGGCCTTGAACAGCGGTGCCACCTCCCACGGCAAGCGCACTGGGATGAACGACGCGGCCTGCGCACCAGCGTCTGCGGCGGCCTGCAGGATATGTTCGATCTCGTGATCGGTGATGGCGGGGATGACGGGGGATATCGAGACCTGCACCGGGATGCCCGCTGCCGAGAGCGCCCGGATTGCCGCCAGCCGCTTGGCGGGGCCGGGCGCGCGCGGCTCCATCGTCATCGCCAGCCGGGCATCCAGCGTGGTGAGCGATATCATCACCGAGGCCAGGCCCTTGGCGGCCGTCGGTGCCAGCAGATCAATGTCGCGCACTACCCGATCCGACTTGGTGGTGATCGTCAGCGGGTGGTTGCACGCCGCCAGCACCTCCACACAGTCGCGCATGATGCGCCAGTCGCGCTCTATGGGCTGGTACGCGTCGGTGTTGGTGCCAAAGGCGATCGGGGCGGGCGCATAGCCGCGTTTGCTCAGTTCGGCGCGCAGCAGGGCCGGCGCGTCGGGCTTGGCGAACAGCCTGGTTTCGAAATCGAGACCCGGCGACAGATCAAGAAACGCGTGGCTTGGCCGGGCGAAACAATAAATGCAGCCATGCTCACACCCGCGATAGGGGTTGATCGACCGGTCAAACGGCACGTCGGGGGATTGGTTGCGCGTGATGATGGTGCGCGGCGATTCAACCGTGACGGTTGTTTTCACCGCCGGGGCCATGCCATCTATGTCGCCTTGGGCATCGAGCCAGTCGCCGTCTGCCTCGGCATGGGGCAGAGAGAAGCGCGCGCTGGTGGTGTTCAGGGTGGCGCCGCGCGCCGGGCGCGATCGCTGGGGCATTGACAATCCATACGCGCGTCGCGAGAACATACAAAGAACATAATTCGATGGAGTGCTGCCATGGCCCGACTATATTATCTTGAATTGCCAGTGGCGGATTCGGCGCGGTCGGCGGCGTTTTACGGGGAGGCGTTCGGCTGGGGCTTCACGGCGTTCGGGCCAAGTTATTCGGCGACGACCACCGGGGACACCGATGTTGGGCTGGATTCGGATGCGGCGACGCGGGTGAAGGCGCCCTTGCCGGTGATCGATACCGATGATCTGGAATCAGCGCTGGCGGCGGTGGTTGCGGCGGGCGGCACCATCAAGGTGCCCATTTTCGCCTTTCCGGGCGGCCGGCGTTTCCACTTCATCGATCCTGATGGGCATGAGCTGGCGGTGTCTGCAGCTGATAGTGGGGACTGAGGGGCGCGCGCAGCGCAGCAATCCAGCCGCGGGCCCGGCGCAGCGCGATCAGCGTTCCATCAGCCTCGGCATCAGTTCAACGAAGTTGCAGGGGCGGTGGCGGCTATCGAGCTGGGTGGCCAGAATGCCATCCCACCCGTCCTTCACCGCGCCCGTCGATCCCGGCAGCGCGAAGATATAGGTGCCGCGTGCCACGGCGGCGCAGGCGCGGGACTGGATGGTGGAGGTGCCGATCGTCTGGAAGCTGAGCCAGCGGAACAGCTCGCCAAAGCCGGGTATCGGTTTGTCCTGTACCTGCTCGATCGCCTCTGGCGTCACGTCGCGGCCAGTCACCCCGGTGCCGCCGGTGGTGATGATGCAGTCGACCAGCGGATCGTCGATCCAGCGGTGCAGCGTCGCGACGATCAGCGGCACGTCATCCCGCACGATCGCCCGATCGGCGAGCACATGCCCCGCCGCCGTCAGCCGAGCAACCAGCGTGTCGCCCGAACGATCATCGGCGGCCCCGCGCGTATCGGAAACGGTGAGAACGGCGATGCGCACCGGCAGAAACGGCGCAGCCTCATCAATGGGCACTGGCGGTCATCGTCGGTTTGATCTTATTGGTAATGCGGACGGAGGGTGCGCCCGGCAGCCCCGGAAAGCGCGGCCACAGGCCCTGCGACAAGGCGGCGCGGCTGGGCGATACCGTCTTGCCGCCCTCACGCTCATATACCCAATAGTTGCGCAGCACCGTCACCACATAGCCGCGCGTTTCCCAATAGGGGATTGATTCGATGTAGAGCAGCGGGTCACCGCCATCCTTGACGATGGAGTTCCACGCCTCAACCGGCACCGATCCGGCATTATAGGCAGCGATCACCTTTGGCAGCAGGCCGCCAGTCGCTGGCTGATCACGCAGCCATTCCAGATAGCTCTGGCCGATTTCGATATTGGTCGATGGGCGGGTGAGCGCAGCGCGATCAGCCCGCATGCCGCGCGTGCGCCCCATGTCGCTGGCGGCCCCCGGGCGAACCTGCATCAGCCCGTAAGCCCCTGCAGCGCTGACCACATCGGTGCGAAACTTCGATTCCTGCAGCGTATGCGCGAACACCAGCGCCTTATCGACCCGCCAGCCGCCATCGGGTGTCCAGTTCGGCGCGGGGTAGCGCGCGGCTAGGCTGGGGGCGGCCCCGGCGGGGGCGTTGTGCGACAGCCAGATCTGCGTCGATGGCAGGTTGAGCGCGCCCGCCACCCGCAGCAGCGCCGCATATTCGCCCGCAGTGCCAATCCGCGCCTGGCGCTTGAACACCTCATCGGCCAGCGCGTCCTCGCCAATTTCGACCAAAGCCGCAGCGACGCGCATGTTGGGGCGGCGACCCAGCGTCTGCCAGTCAGCGGTGATGCGGATGTCGCTGGCCCGGTCGACGGGCGAGCGGATGCCGAGCGTCTGGCGCGCGAGCAGGCCATAAAACGTCTCGTCGTATTGCGCCGCGCCCTTCAGCCGCGCCTCGATCCGGTCCGCGCGGCCACAGGCCATGTCGGCGCGCGATGCCCAATACAGCCCGGCTGAGCGCAGCTCGATATCGGTTGACCGGCTGGCGACGCTGGCAAAGGCATCGCTGGCAGCGGCGCAATCCTGCT
>JBBQDD010000259.1:0-3743 GCA_038319335.1 Sphingomonadales bacterium | reverse complement strand
ACGGCGCCGGGTAAATCGCATGCGGGGGTTCCGTCACTGGCGATGGCACCTCGATGAGATGTACGTGAAGCTGAATGGCGAGATGGTTTACCTCTGGCGTGCGGTCGACCACGAAGGCGAGATCCTCGAGAGCTTCATCACCAGAAAGCGAGACAAATCAGCAGCTCTTGCCTTCATGAAGAAGGCGCTGAAGCGCCACGGCGCGCCTGCAGCGATCGTCACCGATGGGCTGAAATCCTACCGGGCGGCGATGAACGACCTTGGCAATGCCAAGAAGCAGGAGGGAGGTCGGCACGCCAACAACCGGGCCGAAAATAGCCACCTGCCGTTCCGACGACGAGAGCGGGCAATGCTGAGATTCAGACGAATGAAGACCCTACAAAAGTTCGCATCCGTTCACGCCAACGTCCACAATCACTTTAATCTCGAACGCCACATCGTCGACCGTCAAACCTTTAAAGAACGCCGATCAGCCGCCCTGGCGGAGTGGCAGTCGCTCGCCGGATAGGTGTGCGTTTCAAAGACCAAACCGCATCGTGGAGAGACGAGTTCGCATCCGACTGACAGCACCCTGCCGGGTTCAAATCCTACGCAGCAGCCAAGCGCGAATTAGGAAATCTCGATTGTGGCGAAATCGTCCACCGGGCGAACGATGGGGCCGCAAACAGTCACCTTCCACTCCGAGGAAGGGAGCAGGCGATAATGCGGTTCACGCCAATCAAGCCGCTACAATAGTTCGCCTGCGTGCACGCCAGCGTCCCAAATCACTTCAATTTCGCACGCCATGTCGTCCATCGCCGCAGTTTCAGCAGCGCCGCTCGGGCGCCCTGGCTGAATTGCAATCGCACGCCAGCGGAACATCGCAGTTAAAGCCCGGTCCGCATCGTCGAGATACGGGGCCGCACATCACTGACAGCACGATTCCGCGCCTCGCGAAGATCGGCACATGCCGACCAAAGTTGCGTTCTGAACGGCGGCAAACCCGGGAGGCGTGGCACGGGGTAGAAAAAGACTCTCGGAAGGAAATGACATGCATCCGAATCGTTTCTGAATCGTTTCTGAATCGACACGCGGGAATTTAGTTCAATAAAAGAACAAGTCCCGTCCAAATGGTTGCTGCGCATGTATCGGTTGAGCGGTTTCAAGATTGCGCCATCTGCTGGCGCCCGGAACAACACCCAGGGAGTTCAAGCCATGGATCTCAAAGTTAAGCGGTGGTTGGCAGGCGGTGCGACATTGTTCGCCATTCCGCTCGCGATTCTGGCGGTACAACAAGGTGCGCCGGCAGCCGATCATCTTGATCCGCCTGCCCGGACTGATCCTGCGATGGACGCAACGCCTGATGTTCCGGCCGATATCGCCGATGTCTATACATGGAGCACCGGTACATCGATGGTCGTGGTGCTGACCTTTGCGGGGCCCCAGGCGACGACGCTGCCGGCGAAATACGATCGGGATGTTTTGTACACGATCAATATTTCCAACGGGTCAGCGAAATTTGTCCCCACCTTTCCAATCAAGATCCGCTTCGGCCAGGATAGTGCCGCAGGGGCCAATCAATTCGGTGTGCAGGTAACCGGCCTGCCCGGCGTGGCCGGTGGCACCATTGTCGGCCCGGTTGAAACCAATCTGGTAAAGGACGGTGTTACGGTTCGCGCCGGATTGTTTGACGATCCGTTTTTCTTCGATCTTCAAGGCTTCAGGACCACCGTCAGCAGCGGCACGCTCAGCTTCGACAAGAATCGCAACTTTTTTGCAGGGCAAAACCTGACTGCCGTCGTGATCGAAATACCAAAGGATCGCATCGCCAACGGCGCCAATCCCGTCGGGGTATGGGCCACGTCAGCACGTTTCGGGGGGCAATTGTGATGATCAATACATATGGCATGTTGCGCACCGCCGCGCCGCTGGCGCTGATCGCAATGCTGGCAGGATGCGGCGGTCCTGGCATCAGCCCCAGCAGCTCGCCTATTTCGGTCGCACCAGGCCCAGCACCAACGCCGACGCCCACCCCGACACCCGCAGCGTTCAACGTGATGCCGTGTCTTGGGCAGATCGTGCCGGGAACGTCACGATCGGTGCTCGATCTGATCGTGCCCGACACGCTGACGCTCGATTTGAACAGCACCGCCGGCTTTCCAAATGGTCGCAGGCTGACGGACCCGGTGATCGACGTCACCCTCAACGCCATCTTCCTGCGGCTATCGACCAATGGCCCGGGCACATTGGCATCGGTTCCCGTCAATCCCGCAGCAAACGACCTGCCATTTCGCCCGGGCTTTCCCTATCTTGCAGCGGCGCAAGGGGCGCCACCGGTCAGCGGCACGGCTGGCGTGAATTTCAATTTCCGAACCGATCCAGATAGTGCGTTTGTGCGGGTGGACCGCATGGGGATGCCAGCCGTCGCGACCGCATTGATCGCGTCACCCCGCAAAAGCGCTTATAACGACATTGATCCGTCGGACGATGCAGCGCTGCGCTTTGCCCCGGACCTGATCGACCGGCTGGCGACGCTAACAGGCGCGTTGGCGGACGATTTTATCGCGCTTGGCTTGACCCCCTGCGCAACGCCCAACTGATGATGTCACGCTGATGGATCGGGCGCAGCGGATGGCAACGCTGCGGCCCGATATCTTTTTCCCGGCGGGTGATTGAGATGGACGCTCCCAAAACCGGGTCAAAAAACTCCCCATGGGCGTTGCCTGGCTATTTGTCGGTTGCCGGGTTGGCCGTGGCTGGCGCCACATGGCTGTGGAATGCGTCGACGCCTGGCCCGTCAGCACCCGTCCGGCTGGAGCGGCTTCATCTCAGCTATGGGCCCAAGGATTATCAGGCGGCCGTGGCGCTCAGCAGCGAGGCGGTTGCGCTGGGCGAGGAACGCGTCGCGCGCAGACCCCAGGACTGGATCAACCAGGAAAGCTATGGCCGCGCGCTGATGGGCCGGGCCCGGCTCACCCAGTCATTCGACGATCTGGCTCTGGCCGGCAGCGCACTCGCCAAGGGCAAGGCTCAGGCACTTGCAGAGGCGGGGGCAGGTAAAGGGGCGCTGAGCGGCCCGATGCTCACCGATGCGGTGTACCAAGCCACGGTGCACCGGCTGGCACCGATCGACACCGATCTATCGGTCGTTGAACAAGCCGCCGTTCCCGCTGACCCCGGCGACCGCGCAGAGGCGGAGGCACTACGCGGCGATGTCGCCTTTTATCGGGGAGACTATGCAGCCGCCCTGCGCCGCTACCAGCGTGCCGCACAGATCGCGCCAGGCCCGGGCACCTTGTTCAGGATTGCCCAGTGGCAAAAAAAGACCGGACATTTTGATGAAGCACTGGCGAGCTTTGCCAAAGCAGCGCTGATCAACGATCGACGGACGCCCCAGTTCATGGCCAATGTCTATCTGCAGAATGGGGTGGTCGAGCTGGAACGCGGCAATTGGTCAGCGGCTGAAACATGGTTTCGTAAATCCGACAGGGCTTTCCCCGGCTATTGGCTGGCCGAGGCGCATCTGGTGCAGATGTGGGCGCTTCGGGGTGATCTGGCTCAGGCGGCGCGCGGCTATCAGCGGATCATCGCGCAATCGCCCGAGCGCGGCGTTAAATCTGATGTCATGCCAGATGTTATGGATGCGCTGGCGGCGCTGTACAGGATGCAGGGCAAGGCCGTTGAAAGCAGGCGCTGGGCTGCAAAATCACGCGCAATATGGGCGCAGCGACTGCGCCAGCTGCCAGAGGCGGCCTATGCCCATG
>JBBQDD010000258.1:0-3784 GCA_038319335.1 Sphingomonadales bacterium | reverse complement strand
CAAACCACTCTTCCAGACCGCGGTTTAGCTGCTAGACATCGCCCATAAACAAGATGTTTGGGGAGTATTCGGGTGGAAAATGCAAAAGCGGTTCGTATCGTGGCCGCCGTCGGCATGTTGCTGGCATCGACAGCGGTGATGGCGCAAACGGCAGCCCCCGCCCCGCCCCCGGCGACCCCTGCAACCGGCGACGCAGCCAAGCCTGCCAAACCGAAATGGGACGTCAATGCGCCCCCGGGCATGACGACGCGGCAGGTGCCCATCGACGTGACCGAAGGTAGCTGGATGAATGTCGACGTGTCACGCGATGGCAAGATGATCGCGTTCGATCTGCTCGGCGATGTTTATACCATGCCGATTACGGGGGGCACGCCAACGCGGATTGCCGATGGGCTGGCCTATGAACAACAACCGCGCTTTTCGCCTGATGGCAAGCGGATCGCCTTCGTCTCGGATCGCGCTGGCGGCGACAATATCTGGCTGATGAATGTCGATGGATCGGACAAGCGCCAGCTCTCCAAGGAAGATTTCCGGCTGCTCAACCAGCCAAGCTGGAGCCCCGACGGGCGTTTCATCACCGCCAAGAAGCATTTCACCACCCAGCGCTCGCTCGGCACGGGCGAGGTGTGGCTGTATCATGTTTCCGGCGGGGGCGGTGTGCCGCTGGTGAAGCGCGCTAGCGAGCAGCTGCAAAAGGAACTGGGCGAGCCGATTTTCGCGCCGGACGGCAAGGGCATTTATTACACCCGCAACGTCACGCCCGGGCCGATCTTCGAATATGCGCAAAACTCCAACACTGATCTGTTCCACATCGAACGCTATGATCTCGACAGCGGTGAGGTGACGACGGTGGCGAGCGGGGTTGGCGGATCAGTGCGCCCCACCCCCTCCCCCGATGGCAAATTGCTCGCTTTTGTGCGGCGGGAGCGGACCAAGTCGAAGCTGTACGTAAAAGACCTAAACTCAGGCGAAGAGCGCAAGATTTATGATGCGCTGGACCAGGATGTGCAGGAAACCTGGGCAGTCACGGGCGTGTACCCCAACATGGCCTGGACGCCGGACAGCAAGGGCCTGGTGTTCTGGGCGGGCGGCAAAATCCGCCGGGTGGGCGCAGACGGCGCAGGTGCGGCGGAAATTCCATTCCGGGTGAACGACACCCGCGTCGTCATCGATGCGACGCACCCCGTGGTCGATGTCGCCCCGGCCAGCTTCGCCACCAAAATGCCGCGCTGGGCACAGGTATCGCCCGATGGCCGATCAGTGGTGTTCGAAACTTTGGGCAAGCTATGGACCAAGCCGATGGCAGGCGGCGTCGCCAAGCGGCTGACCAGCGACAAGGGTAAAGGTTTCGAATTATGGCCAAGCTGGTCGCGCGACGGGCGCAGCATCGTGTTTGTCGGCTGGACTGATGCCAAGCTGGGTACGATCCGCACGGTGGCGGCGGCAGGCGGCGCGGCGCGCGACGTAACCACGCAGCCGGGCCATTACGCCCGCCCGCATTTCTCGCCAGACGGCAAAACCATCGTGTTCGAACGCGGCAGTGGCGGCGGGCTGACCGATGATCGCTGGGGCGAAAACCCCGGCACTTACCGGGTCGCGACCGGCGGCGGGGCGGCGGTGCTGATCAGCAAGAACGGCAACTCACCGCAATTCGGCGCGTCGAACGACCGCGTGTTCATGATCGGCAGCGACAAGGGCAAGCGCCAGCTGTTCAGCACCGATCTGTCGGGCGAGGCCAAGCGCGTCCACACGACCGGCGAGCTGGTGAACGACTATATCGTTTCTCCCGATGGCGGGTTCGTTGCATTCCGACAGAATTTCCAGGCGTTCGTCATGCCGCTGCTGCCGGGCACGCAGGATGTGGCCGCCGACCAGAAGGGCGGCGCGCTGCCCGTCACCCGGGTGAGCGGCGACGGTGCCGATTTTATCCATTGGTCGAACGATGGCAAACAAGTGCATTGGAGCCTGGGCGCGACCCTGTTCACCGCAGAGACCGCAAACCTGTTCGCCACCGCGCCGATGGGGGCCGATGCGCCCAAGTTCGTCGCACCAACCACCGGCATTTCGCTTTCGATGGATGTTGCCGCCGCCAAGCCGACCGGGACGGTGGTACTCACCGGCGCGCGGATCGTGACGATGGCCGGCTTTACGATGGCGAACAAGGCGGGCGGGATCATCGACGACGGCGTCATCGTCATCACCGGCGACCGGATCACCGCGATCGGCAAGGCGGGCTCGGTTGCGATCCCTGCCGGTGCCAAGACGATTGATATGGCGGGCAAGACGATCATCCCCGGGCTGGTCGATGCCCATGCGCACGGGCCGCAGGGCGATGACGAGCTGGTGCCGCAGCAAAACTGGTCGTCGATCGCCAATCTGGCATTTGGCACCACGACGATCCACGATCCATCGTCACGCGCTGCCGAAATCTTTGTCGCGTCGGAAATGCAGCGTGCGGGCAAAATCCTGGCCCCGCGTATCTTTTCGACTGGCGAGATCATCTATGGTGCCAAGTCGCCGGACGTCTTCGCCGAGATCAACAGCTATGAAGACGCGCTTGCCCATGTCCGCCGGCTGAAGGCGCAGGGCGCGCATTCGGTGAAAAACTATAACCAGCCTCGCCGCGAACAGCGCCAGATGGTCGTCAAGGCAGCCCAGGCGGAGGGTATGGAGGTCGTGCCGGAAGGCGGCTCGCTGTATAACATGGACCTCAGCCTGATCCAGGACGGCAATTCCACGGTGGAACACAACGTGCCGCTGGATGTATTTTACGCCGATCTGGTGAGCCTGTGGACGCAGACCAAAACCAACTACACGCCAACGCTGGTCGTCACCTATGGCGGCCCGGCCGGTGATCCCTATTGGCGCGCCCATACTGATGTGTGGAAGCACCCGCTGCTCACCAAGCACGTGCCGCCCGCCCTGCTTGCAGCGCAGAACACCCGCCGCTTGCTCGCGCCGGAGGAGGATTATGTCGATGCCGCCAGCGCGCGCGAATCGAAGAAGCTGGCTGACAAGGGCGTGCAGGTTTCCATCGGCGCACACGGCCAGCAATCCGGGCTCGGTTCGCATTGGGAGATGTGGTCGTTCGTGCGCGGCGGGTGGAGCCCCATCGAAGCGCTGGCCGCAGGCACCATCATGCCCGCGACATCGCTTGGCTATGCCAGGGATGTCGGGTCGCTGGAGGTGGGCAAGCTGGCCGATCTGGTGGTGCTCGATGCCGATCCCACGGTCGATATCCGCAACACCGAAAAGATCAGCCGGGTGATGCTGGGCGGTCGGCTATATGATGCCGCGACCATGAACGAGGTTGATACCGGCACCACCAGGCGCGCACCCTATTGGTGGCAGAATGCGGGTACAGCGAGCGCGGGCGGACGCCCCAGCGTCAGCCGCAGCACGGGCGACGGAGAGGGTGGCGATTGATTGAAACGCCGCTTCGCGCGATAGAGGCGGTTGACCGTCGGCGCCCCGATGTGGCAGGCGCGCGGTGGTTCGCGGGTATAGTACAATGGTAGTACAGCAGCCTTCCAAGCTGAATACACGGGTTCGATTCCCGTTACCCGCTCCACTTCTTTCACACCGGAACCCAGAATGACCGCAGCGACCCTGGCCGAGGCGAAGGCGCAGATTATTGCCGCCGGGCGCTGGCTGGACGGCAAGGGCTGGGCCCCGGCCACCGCCGGCAATTATTCCATGCGGGTGGCAGATGGCCGCTTCGCCATCACCGTTTCGGGGTGGCACAAGGGGCGGCTGACCGATTTCGGGGTGATGACGGTGGATG
>JBBQDD010000257.1:0-3790 GCA_038319335.1 Sphingomonadales bacterium | reverse complement strand
AGGATGCGTCGCTGCTGCTCGACCTGACGCTGAACCCGTTCGATACCGCAGCCCCGCCCAGCGATACCGAAAACGTGGCCGCTCTACGCGCCACTGCGGCGCAGCTGGAGCGGGCGGCAGCCGGCCAATCGGGGGAGGGGGCGAACCACGCCCGTGCGCTCGCGACGACGCTGGCGGCAATCGCGGCGGGCGATGCAGCGCTGCGGGCGCGGGCGAGTGACGTGCTGGTGCCGCCGCTCACCGTGATGCTTAACCAGGCCCGCGCCGTGCTGCAGGCCGAGGAGGTGAGCCGCGACACCCTGCCGCCAGAGATTGCGGGCGACTGGCTGGCAAAGGATGGACGCGCCCGGGTGCAGATTTTCCCCAGGGGGGACAGTAATGACAACCGCGTGCTGGCGCGCTTTACCCAGGCCGTGCGCGCGGTTGCGCCAAGCGCGACCGGGCTGCCGGTATCGACGCAGGAAGCCGCCAAGACGGTCGCCTGGGCGTTTGTGCAGGCCGGCCTGCTGGCGCTCCTGCTCGTCAGCCTGTTGCTGTTCGCGGTGCTGCGCGACGTGAAGGAAGTTGCGTACACGCTCGCACCGGTGGTGCTTTCCGGCTTCCTGACACTGGGTAGCTGCGTCGTCATCGGCCAGCCGATCAACTGTGCGAACATCATCGCTTTCCCGCTGTTGTTCGGGGTTGGCGTGGCGTTTCACATCTATTTCGTGATGGCATGGCGCGGCGGCGCGAGCGATTTGCTGCAATCGAGCCTGGCGCGGGCGGTGCTGTTCAGCGCATTCGCCACGG
Organism: Sphingomonadales bacterium; assembly: GCA_038319335.1. Taxonomy (GTDB): domain Bacteria; phylum Pseudomonadota; class Alphaproteobacteria; order Sphingomonadales; family Sphingomonadaceae; genus Sphingomonas. The sequence goes on along the minus strand of JBBQDD010000257.1, from coordinate 3,001 downwards.
GTAGTGCGTTCGGCGCTTTGTGGCTGTCAGCGCATCCGGGCACCGCGAGCATGGGCAAGATCCTGATCATCTCGCTGGCATGGACGCTGGTATGCGCGCTGATCTTCGAACCCGCGCTGCTCGGCCCGCCGCGTGATCACGAAGCGGCAAAACCCAGGTCGTGAACCTATAGCCACTGCTATTGGCGGACCGGCTAAATGGCCGACATTGGTGAGAAACTGTCATTCGCCCTAAGAATATTCGTCTCGTTTTTGCGACGGTCGAAGTCGACCGATTTTTCGGGCAGCACCATGTCAGAGGCGTGTCTCGAAACAGCGTAGCTCTGCGCCCGATTCTTGATCTCCTAATTGCGCCGCACGCCTGAGCCACTGGCGGTAACCCCGTAAGTCATTTCGATTGAAGCAACTCATCGCCGCGTTGCGAGCAGCGCGTGCATCCCCTTTTTTAAACGCCCTGAGATACAGGCCGATTGCGCTGTAAGGAACAGAGGGTGTCCCTAAATCGACGCCATCACTTCCAGAAAACCAGTCCGCCAGTTCTATCATCGCTCCTGTGTGGCCGCGCAACGCAAGGTGCCACATGATTGGCTGCCACAAGCCGACACGTGGCTCGTGTCGAACTCTAAGGGCTTTTAAATAAAGCCGTTCTTCAAGCGTATTGTCGTCAGCGTATTGCATTTGGTGCTTATCGCACCGGAGCCGAATGTCCGCTAGCGGACAAGCGGGTATCCACGACTTTGCGACCTAGAAAAAGGCGATCGGCCTGACTTCACCCGATGCGGTGTCGAGCCAGGCGGTGGTGACGACGGTGTCGCTGGGCGTTGGCGTGGGCGTCGTATCGGGCGCCGGTACGGGCGCGGGGGCTTGCGAGCCCGGGGCGTCCTCTGGCGCTGTCTGTTCAGGCGATTGGGGCGTGGCTTCGGGATCGACCAGCGGGTCATCCAGCCCGCCGGGTGCCACGGCTTCCCCCTTGATGTCGGCAATCTCTGCTGCGCGGTCCTGCTGATAGACGGAGCGCAGCGTTGCATAAGGGTCAGTCGCGCCGTCGAGCAGCGCCTTGAAGCCGGCGTCGGATTCAGCCCGCAGATCAAGCCCGCCGATCACCGCCGTCGATATCTGATAATCGGTCCGGTTGAACGGCCGGCCAATGGCGAGGGGATAGATCAGCCCATCCACGCCGCCGCCAAACAGATCGCGTAGCTGGGTGGGGCCGATCAACGGCAGGAACAGATATGGCCCCGGCCCCACGCCGTAGCGCGCCAGCGTGTTGCCCAGCCCATTGTGGCGATAGGGCAGCTTGGCGGTCTTGGCGACGTCGAGCAGGCCGCCGATGCCGGCGGTGGAGTTGATCACGAAACGGGCCAGCGTGCGGGCCGCGCGCTTTGGCTTCAGCTGCAGCATATCGTTCAAGAAGACGATCGGCTCGCGGATGTGGCGCAGCAGGTGGCGCAGGCCGGTGCGGATGAATTTGGGGATGATCGTGGCATAGCCGCGCGCCACCGGGCGAAAAATCGCGCGATCGAACTTTTGTTGGGTGTTGAACATCGATCGGTTGAACCCCTCAAGGGGATCACCCGGCGCATGGCGCGGCGCGGCGGCATCGGTGGGGGTCTGGTTTTGCTGCGCCGGGGCTTGCGCCTGCGCCGCCACTGGCGAGCCATCCGCCGGGATCGTCACGGGTTGCTCGAGCAGCACGGGGCGCGCCTGGGCGGTCCCCGACGCGAGCACCGCTGCCAGGATCAGCGCGCGCGGCCTGATGGCGCCGGGCAAGCTTGCCAAGGCGCGGTGCCCGATCAGCGGCTCACCTTGTCGGCCAGCGTATTGACGTGGCTGACCAGCGCCTTTGCGCCGCCCTTGCGGACGATGCCGTCAAAATCGGCGCGCCGCGTGGTCAACTGGCTGATCGAATTCTGGTAGAACACGTCGATGATCCGCCAGTCGCTGCCGTTCTGGCGCAGGCGGTAAGCGATGCTGACAGTATCGCCCTTGGGCTGGGTGAGCTTGGTCTTCACCACCCGGTCAGTGCCGCGCACCTCCACCTTGGGATCGATGACGAAGGCCTGGCCCGACCAGCTGTCAAAATTCGCGGCATATTGGTTCACCGTCAGCTTGCGCATCGCCGCGATCAGCGCGGTACGATCAGCGGGGGCCGCATCGGTCCATGCCGGGCCCACGGCAAGCCGGGTGAGCAGCGGCAGATCAAAGCATTTGTCGACCACCGGGCCGATTTGCGCGGCGCGACCGGCCAGCCCGGCCTTCTTGCCAGCCTTCATGATGGCGATCAGCCCGTCGCTCAACGACTGCACTGGCGCGCGCGCCGCATCGGGGGTTTGCGCCGCGACGGGCGCAGCAACGGGTGCCACCAGCGCGACGGCGGCGATCAGGGGAAGGGCAATGAAGGGGCGATGCATTGGTACAAACATTCCGTGATACTCCCAGCGGATTGTGTTGCTCGGATAAAGCGCCATCGGGTGCTCGTCCACCCCCAAGACGTGCGGTATCGCCCGGATTGGCGCGTGGCGCGGTTGCACGAACAGTGTCGGCTGGGCCACATCGGGACAGAAATCGTGCTGCGACGCAGCAGAAATCTTGTTATACCGGTTTTCCAGCTTTTTCTTGTGGGGCTTCTCGACTAACATGAATGACGGTGTTCCGGGGCAAGAGGGACGGAATGCCAGGGAAGGTCGCGGGCGGTTGCACGGACGGGTCACAGGCAGTGTCCCCAAGGGTGCACGGTCGTTTCTGATGGCGGTTTGGGGGACGGAAAGGACTATTCCTTGCAGGTAATTTTGGCCAAGCCTCGCGGCTTTTGCGCCGGCGTGGTGCGCGCGATCGAGATCGTGGAGCGCGCCATCGATCTTTATGGTGCGCCCGTCTATGTTCGCCACGAAATCGTGCACAACCGCCATGTCGTGAACAAGCTGCGGCAAAAAGGCGCGGTTTTTGTCGAGGAATTGTCGGAAGTGCCAGACGGTGCGCGCACCGTTTTCAGCGCGCACGGC
>JBBQDD010000256.1:0-3795 GCA_038319335.1 Sphingomonadales bacterium | reverse complement strand
TTCGTGCACATCAGTGCAGTGGAAGCAGCCGGCATGCGCACGCTCGACAAGGAACAGCGCGTTTCCTACGAGCTGGAGCAGGACCGCCGTGGCAAGATGTCTGCGGTCAATCTCTCCGCAGCGTGATTGATCAAGGGGTGCCGGGCGATCGCCTGGCACCCCTTTTTCACCTGAATTACCCCATTCGAGGAGGGCCGCGATGACGACCACAGCACCCTTTTGCCGCGAACGCGCCGAACAGGCCGCCGCCGACGCAGCTCTTGCAACCCTCGACAATGTCCGTGATCGCTATCTCCGCGCTGCCAAGGCGTGGGACGAGATGGCCAATCGCGCCGAAAAAACTGCCGAACGCCGCGCTGTCAACGAAGACGCCAAGATGGCGGCTGAAACCGCCTGATTGAATCACGCCGGTTTTTTTACGCCACGGCAGGCGTTGCCCCCCGTTCGTCACGCCGCTAACAGCCGCGTGAACACCGCATGCAAGCGAAGGGGATGCACATGACGCCGACCGTGAAGGCGATTCTCGCCAATTACGAATCCGATTCGCCCGGCGTGAAGGCAAATTTGGCCCGCATGTTGATGCATGGGCGTCTTGGCGGCACCGGCAAGATGATCATCCTGCCGGTCGATCAGGGTTTTGAGCACGGCCCGGCGCGCAGCTTTTCAGTCAACCCGGCGGCCTATGATCCTCATTATCATTTCCAGCTGGCAATCGATGCCGGGCTGTCCGCCTATGCCGCGCCGCTGGGCATGATAGAGGCAGGGGCGGCGACCTTTGCCGGCCAGATTCCGACGATTTTGAAGGTCAACAGCTCGAACAGCTGGGCAACGGCCATCAACCAGGCGCTGACCGGCAGCGTTGAGGATGCGTTGCGGCTTGGCTGCTCTGCGATCGGCTTCACCATTTATCCCGGCTCCGACGATGTGTTCGCGATGATGGAGCAGATCCGCGAAATGTCCGATCATGCAAAGTCGGTCGGCATTGCCACCGTCATATGGTCGTATCCGCGCGGCGGCAAGCTGAGCAAGGAGGGCGAACTCGCGCTCGATGTGGGCGCCTATGCCGCGCACATGGCCGCGTTGCTCGGCGCGCATGTCATCAAGGTAAAGCTGCCAAGCGACCATATCGAACAGAAAGACGCCAAGAAGGCCTATGAGGGGTTTGACAGCTCCACCCAGGCAAAGCGGGTCGCGCATGTCGTGCAGAGCTGTTTCGACGGTCGGCGGATCGTGGTATTTTCGGGCGGCGCGGCAAAGGGTGCCGATGCCGTGTACCAGGACGCACGCGATATTCGCGATGGCGGCGGCAATGGCTCCATCATCGGCCGCAACACCTTCCAGCGACCGCGCGCCGATGCGCTGGCCATGCTCGACAAGCTTGTCCGCATCTACAAGGGTGAGGAATAAGCGCTTGGTTGAGCGCCTGAACTCGCCGGATAACGGCTGGCAGGCAGTTGACCAGTATATCGGCGATCATTTGCTGGGCGACGATGCAATATTGGCAGCAACGCTGGCTGCCAATGCAGCGGCGGGGCTGCCCGATATCGATGTGTCGCCGGCGCAAGGCAAGCTGCTCCATCTGCTCGCGCGCATGTGCGGCACGCGCCGCATATTGGAGGTGGGCACGCTCGGCGGCTATTCAACGATTTGCCTGGCGCGTGCGCTGCCTGCGGATGGCCGGCTGGTCTCGCTGGAGATTGATCCCCATCACGCAAATGTGGCTGTTTCCAATATCCTGGCGGCGGGATTTGCTGATCGGGTGGAGGTCAGGGTGGGCGCGGCGATTGATACGCTGGCGGCGATGGTCGCAGCGGGCGAGGGGCCGTTCGATCTCGTCTTCATTGATGCCGACAAGGATAACGGCGTGCATTACGTCCGCGCCGCGATGGCGCTGGGGCGGCCCGGCACCACGATTATCGTTGATAATGTGGTGCGTGAGGGCGGGGTGCTTGATGCAGCGAGCGACGATCCGCGCATCATCGGCACCCGCGCGCTGTTCGACATGGTGAGCGCAGAGCTCCGCTTGAGCGCAACGGCGGTGCAGACGGTTGGCGTGAAAAAATGGGACGGGTTCATGATCGCCGTGATGGCGTGAACGCGGTGCCCGCCGCCGGTCAGCCTCAGCGTGACGGGTTGTGCGTCACCTCAAAGCCAAGCCGGTAATCGCCAAGCCTCAGCTTGCTATTCGTGTACCGGGCAGGCTCGACAGTGGTCAGCGCGACTGATCCATTCGCCAGGGCCTGCGGCTCGCCCAGCGTCAGGTCCATCCGCTGGTGACGACGCCCCGTGCCCACATCAGCCCGCACCACAACGCGACCGGCCCAGATGCAGCGCGCATTGGCGGGGCAGCGGCTGTCCTCCAGCACCCGGATTGGCCGAATGCTGGTGCGGTCGGCCCGAAAAGTCTGGCCCAGCCGCACCAGGCCATCATGGGGCGCGGCAACAACAGCAGCCGCGCCAAGGGCGAGCAGCGCGGGCACGGCGGCAAGGGCGATAAGCCCCGGGGCGATCAATCGGTTCATGAAGTCACCGTATCAATCGGCGATGAGCCAGCGATGAACGATGCTTCCAACGCCGTCTGTCCCGGTCTAGGAACGCGCGATGACCATTGATGATGTTGAAGACCCGCTCGGCCCTCTTGATCCGAATTTCGCCGCGCAGTTCCAGCGTGATGACCGGCGCCCAGCGTGCCAGCTTTACCTTGTTTCCCCGCTGGAGGTTGGCGGCGCGTTTCCTGATCGGTTGCGCCGGGCGTTGGGGGCAGGGCCCGTCGCTGCGTTCCAGTTTCGCGTAAAGGGCATTGATCAGCACGCCGCAACCGCGCTGGCCGAGCCGTTGCAGAAAATCTGCGCCGAGCATGACGTGGCGTTTCTGGTGAATGACAGCATTGCGCTCGCCAAACGCCTTGGCGCGGACGGCGTGCATCTGGGGCAGGGCGACGGCGACCCGCGGGAGGCGCGTGCCGAACTTGGCCCGGCAGCGCAGATCGGCGTCACCTGCCACGCCAGCCGCCACCTGGCGATGGAAGCGGGCGAGCGGGGCGCAGATTATGTCGCATTTGGCAGCTATTTCCCCACCACCACCAAGCAGGTGGAGCATCATGCCGAACCTGTGCTGCTCAGCTGGTGGTCAATGATGTTCGAAGTGCCATGCGTGGCGATTGGCGGCATCACCCCCGCCAATGCGTCGCCATTGGTGGCGGCTGGCGCGGATTTTCTCGCAGTGTCGCACGCGGTGTGGGGCGGGGACGAGGAAGCGGCGGTGAAGGCGTTTCAGCAGGTGATGAAACGGTGAGGAAGCTGTTCGTTAGGCCGTAACCATTCCATTTAGGAGCGCCTTTCATGCTCGATCGCATCTTTACTGCCATAGCCAGCCGCATCGCGGCGTTTGCCGGGCAGCCATTGTCGTTCGTCATGGCGCTCAGCATCATTGCCGTGTGGGGCCTGACCGGTCCGATTTTCAACTATTCCGATACCTGGCAGCTGGTGGTGAACACCGCGACGACGATTGTCACGTTCCTGATGGTGTTCCTGATCCAGAATTCGCAGAACCGTGATGCCGCCGCGATGCAGGCCAAGCTGGATGAGCTGATCCGCGCGGTGAAGGATGCGCGCGCCGAGTTTATCGGCATCGAACACAAGACCGACCGCGAAATCGAAAAAATCCGTGCCGATCTGGAGGCAGAAAGCATCAGCCCTGATTTCGTCGGGGCGCTGCAAGTATCGGTGGTCCTTATTCGGGGTCGATTGTCAGGCGCACGCGGGCTTAGGGCGCAATCACCAGTGGCGCACCCGC
>JBBQDD010000255.1:0-3809 GCA_038319335.1 Sphingomonadales bacterium | reverse complement strand
GGCTTCAGGCCAAGCGCATTGGCCTTGCGCGCGACGAGGCCGGCGGCGACCAGCACCGAAGGGTTCGACGTGTTGGTGCAGCTAGTGATCGCGGCGATCACCACGTCGCCGTCGCCAATATCATGCTCGCGGCCCTCAACGGCGACGCGCTTGGCGGAGGCATGGCTGTACACCTTGGCGAGATCGGCGTTGAACACATCATCGACCTGGGTCAGCACCACCTTGTCCTGCGGGCGCTTTGGCCCGGCGAGGCTGGGCACCACCACGCTCATGTCGAGCTCCAGCGTGTCAGTGAACACCGGGTCTGGCGCGTCGGCAAGCCGCCACATGCCCTGTGCGCGGGCATAGGCCTCCACCAGTGCGATCTGTTCGTCGGGACGGCCGGTCAGGCGCAGATAGGTGAGGGTGGCGTCATCAATCGGGAAGAAGCCGCAGGTCGCGCCATATTCAGGCGCCATGTTGGCGATGGTCGCACGGTCAGCAAGGCTCAGCGCGTCGAGCCCGGGGCCGAAAAACTCTACGAACCGCCCCACCACACCCTTGGCACGCAGCATCTGGGTGACGGTGAGCACCAGATCCGTCGCGGTGATGCCTTCGGCCAGAATGCCAGTCAGCTTGAAGCCGACGACTTCGGGGATCAGCATGGAAACGGGCTGGCCAAGCATCGCTGCCTCCGCCTCAATCCCGCCAACGCCCCAGCCGAGCACGCCAAGCCCGTTGACCATCGTCGTGTGGCTGTCGGTGCCGACACAGGTGTCGGGATAGGCGATCATGCTGCCATCGGGCGCCTTTGACGACCAGACGGTCTGCGCGATATTCTCCAGATTCACCTGGTGGCAAATGCCCGTGCCCGGCGGTACGACCTTGAAATTATCGAGCGCCTTTGATCCCCATTTCAGGAATTCATAGCGTTCGTTGTTGCGGGCATATTCCAGCTCGACATTGTCGTGGAAGGCCTGGGGGGTGCCGAATTCATCGACCATCACCGAGTGATCGATGACGAGATGGACGGGAACCAGCGGATTGATTTTCTGCGCGTCGCCGCCCAGCTTGGTGATGGCATCGCGCATCGCCGCCAGATCGACGACGCAGGGCACGCCGGTGAAATCCTGCATCAGCACGCGCGCGGGGCGATACTGGATTTCGCGGTCAGACCGGCGTTCCTGCTGCCAGTCGACCAGCGCCTGGATATCCTCGATCGTCACGGTCTTGCCGTCTTCGAACCGCAGCAGGTTTTCCAGCAGCACCTTCATGGAAAAGGGCAAGCGGCTGATATCGCCCAGCTTCGCCTCGGCCTTGGACAGGCTGTAATAGCTATAGCTTTGGCCGCCCGCGTTCAGCGTGTCGCGAGTGCCGAGCGTGTCTTGTCCAATGGCGGTCATTAGCGGTCCTTCCCTGTTGGCCCCTGTTGGCCTCGCATCAGGTGCGGTCGACACAGCGGCTCCCCCCACAGGTTACCGATAGGCACCACACAGCCGTTGCGTTGCATTGGGCGCGCCTTAGCAAGCGGCGGCACAGGGGGGAAGGGGCGGGGGCATACTCGCACCGTTTCAGGCGTCCTGCCGGGGGTAATTGCCTGGCAGGCGGGCTATGCCGGCGCTTTCAGGCCCCGGCGCAGCAGGGCAATGGTCGCGTCAAACGGCGCTGGTGACCGCATGCCGCGCGACACGATCAACGCACCTTCGATCGCGGCAAGGATGGCCATTGCCTGCTGATCAGCGTCATCGGAGGCCAGATAGCGCCGCAATCCGGCAGCGATTTCGCGGCGCCATTCGTCAAAACTGTCCGCAATCGCGGTGCGGACTAATTGGCTTTGGCTATCGCCTTCGATGGTGGCGGCGGCAACCGGGCAGCCCTCCGTCCAGCCCGCGCCTTCCGGGTTGCCCCGGAACAGTGCCGCAGCCCCGGTGACGAAATCGTCGATCGTCACGGCTTTGGACGCCGCCGTTCGAATCGCGCGGGTGACCGCGGCCGTGACCGCCTGGAGCGCGGCAATGATCAGTTCGTCCTTCCCGCCCGGAAAATGGTGATAGATCGATCCGCGCGGGGCGGCGGCCTGCGCCACGATATCCTGCATGCCGCTGGCCGCAACGCCGCGCTGCCGGATCAGCACCGCCGCCGCCCCGATCATCGCATCGCGCGTTGATAATTTTCCCGGCGCCAATTTTCCCGGCGACAATCTTTCCGGCATCGCACTTCTCCGCTTGCATTATGATGATCGTCATAATAATGCTCTATGACGATCATCATATAGGAGGCTTTATGCCGCTCGTCCAAATTTCCATTCCCGCCGGTTCGCTCAGCCAGGAAAAAAAGGCAGCGATGATCGCCAAGGTTACGGATGCCTGTGTCGAGGCAGAGGGCATTCCTGCGGTTCGCCAGTTCACCTGGGTACACATCAACGAAGTGCCGGATGGCGGCTGGGGCATGGGCGGCGGCGTGGTGACGCTGGAGCAGATGAAGGCAGCGGTCGCTCGCCAATGAGCACGGCCGGCGGGGGCAGGCCTCCGGTGCGAAGCGGGTGCGGGGTCGCGTGGATGACAGCGCATGCGTGAGCTCGTCTTCATCCGTCCCGGGGTGCTGGAATGGCAGGATCGCGCCGATCCTGTCCTGCAGCACCCCGAAGACGCCCTGGTGCGCCCGATCGCAGCCACGCTGTGCGACCTTGATCGGCTGATCATCCGGGGCGAGGCGCCGTTCAAGGGGCCGTTTGCGATCGGCCATGAAGCGATTGGTGAGATCGTCGCGGTGGGGCCGGGTGTCGCAGGGCTTTACCCCGGCCAGCATGTCGTGATCAGCTGGCATATTTCCTGCGGCTATTGCCACCGGTGCCGGGGTGCAACGCCCAACAGTTGCGCCAGCCACCCGGCAGGGGCGATGTATGGCTTGCCCGTTGGCGGGGCCTGGGGCGGGCTGTTCTCAGATTTGATCCGGGTGCCATTTGCGAGCTTTTCGCTTACCCCCCTCCCGCCTGGTGTCGATCCGACGCATCTCGCGTCCCTGTCTGACAATCTGCCGTTCGGCTATGAGCTTACCGTGCCGCATCTCGCCCGCCAGCCCGGCGCGCCGGTGCTGATTTTGGGCGGCTGCGGATCGATCGCGCTGTATGCCGCGGCCTATGCCGTGGCGGGCGGGGCATCGCGGGTCGATTATGTTGATACTGATCCGGCTCGTCTGGCCATTGCCGAGAAAATCGGCGCGTATGCAATCGAAGGCCCACCGCGCCGCAGCTTTGGCAGCTATCCCATTGTCGTTGACGCCAGCGCCGACAGCGCGTCGCTGTTGAGCGCGATCCGCTCGACTGAGCCCGAGGGCATCTGTTCCAGCGTGGGCGGCCATTTTGCCGATGTCGCGCTGCCGCTGATGGAAATGTATGCGCGCGGCATCCATTTCTACACCGGGCGCGGGCGCGGGAAACCCAACATCGCCGCCGCCATGGATTTCATCACCGCCGGGCGGGTGGTGCCAGCCCTTGTCACCAGCGAGGTGGCCGCCATCGACGATGCGCCGGAAGTGCTGGCCGATCCGTCGCAGAAACCGATTCTCTTGAGGCGCTGATCATGGAACGACTATTCGAGCGTGCCGACAATGGCAGCTGGCTGCCGCAAGAATTCGCGCGCGGGCCGTTCGACGGGATGCAGGGCGGGGCGGTGGCCGGCCTGATGTGCGCGGTGGCAGAGGAGATGCTGCCTGAGGGCTTCGGCACCCTTGGCATCGATGCGCGATTCCTGCGGCCCTGCCCGATCGCTCCGATCGAGGTGACCGGGCGGATCGTGCACGCCGGATCTCGGCTCGTCGTCGTCGATGTC
>JBBQDD010000254.1:0-3831 GCA_038319335.1 Sphingomonadales bacterium | reverse complement strand
AATGGGCAGGGCGGCATATTGCACCTTTTGCCAGCGGTTCAGCGTGGCCGTTGCGCGCGATACGATGCGATCGTTGAACGCGAACGAGACGATTGCCAGCGCGAAACTGGCCAGGATCAGCGGGGCCAGCACCTGATGCGCCGACAGGCCCGATCCCTTCAGCGCGATAACCTCGCTATTCTGGTTCAGCGTGCTGAGCGTCAGGATGGTGCTGAGCAGGACGGAGAAGGGCAGAAACCGTTCAATGATCTGCGGCACCCTGAGGCTGACATAGCGCCACACCTCTGCATCGCCATTGCCCTTCACGGCAAGGATATTGCCGGACTGGCTGAGCAGGTCGAGCGCCTGAAGCACCAGCACCAGCGCGGCCAGAATGGCCACCGTGCGGATCAGGAACAGCCGCGCCATGTAAAAGGCGACGGTGCGGGAGGGGAAGAATTGCGCCTGCATCACACCGTCTCCTGGCGTCGCTGGCCGGGCATGCGGCGCGCAATCGCCTTGCCGATTGACGCAAAGCCCTTTTCAAGCGCGCCGATGGGCTGGCCGCCGGGTACATAGGCGATCTGGTAATACATCCAGAACACCAGCGCGGCGAACAGCGCGAACGGGCCCCATAGCGCCACGAACGGATCGATCAGTCCCAGCCCGCCAACGGCTTCCGCATATTCGTTCACCTTGTGATAGCTGACGATCATGACGATGGACAGGAACACGCCCAGCGCCGATGACGATCGCTTGGGCGGCACGCCCAGCGCGAGCGCGAGCAGGGGCAGCAAAAACATTGTCGCCACCTCCACCAGCCGGAAATGCAGTGCCGACCGGCTGGTGTCGCGCAACATATCAGGCGTGTCGCTGGCCCCGCCGATGCGCACCAGCTCCGGCAGGGTCAGTTCCAGATTGCGGCCACCGCGCATCCGGAAGTTTTCCGATTTGGGCAGCGGTATCGGCAAATCATGCGAGGTGAAGGTCAGCACGCGCGGTACGGTGAAGCTTCGCTCGGCGTTGATCAGCGTGCCGTTGGTCAAGCGGAAGATGATTTCTTCGGGATTGTCGGTCGCCAGAAACTGGCCGGTTGCCGCCGTAACCGCGGTCCAGCCGCCATTGGCGGTGTTGGCATGGACGAAGATGCCGGAAAGCTTGCGCCCCTGATCCTCGCTGCGTTCGATCCGCACCGTGGCACCGCGCGGGAAGGTGGTGAACTCACCCACCTTGATGGATGCGCCCAGCGCCCCGGTGCGCAGTTCGAACTGCAATCCTTCATAGGCATAACGGGCATAGGGCTGGACAAAGCCGACGATCGCCAGGTTGACGATCGCCAGCCCGAACGCGAACATGAAGGGCACGCGCAGCAGCCGGGTATAGCTGATCCCCACCGCGCGCATCACATCAAGCTCCGATGTGGTCGCCAGCCGCCGGAAGGCGAGCAGCACGCCGAGCAACAGGCCAATCGGGATGCCCAGGCCCAGATATTCGGGGATGAGATTGGCGAGCATCTGCCACACCACGCTGACCGGGCCGCCCTCCGTCGCGACGAAATCAAACAGAATTCGCATGCGATCGAGCACCAGCAACATCAGCGCGATGAAGAGGTTGGCGAGCAGCGGCACGGCGATCAGCCGGGCCATGTAGCGATCGATCGAGTTCATGAAAAACCGGGCAGCCTACACCAATAGCCGGGCATCAGAATGCGCCGCGACGTGGCGGCTATACCGCGCATAAAGGGTGCCGTCAGCAGCCAAATCATGCCGCTTCGCTCGTCAAGCCGCTCGCCGCCGGGTGCCCATCCATCGTCGCGGCGATCGCCTGGTCCAGTGCGGTAAGCGAAAAGGGCTTGCGGAGCACCTGGTGCCCCCCGAATTCCAGATCGCTCCCCGCGTCACCCGCAAAGCCGGTGACGAACAGCGCGCGGATGCCGGGCGCGCGCGCCACGATGCTTGCGACCACCTCAGGCCCGGTCTGGCCGGGCATCAGCACGTCTGAAATCACCAGATCGATATCGGGATGCGCAGCGACAATGCCCAGCGCCAGCGCCGGATCACCGCAGCCGATGGGCGCATGGCCCAATTCCTCCAGCGCCCCCATCGTCGCGGTCAGCACACGGGGATCGTCCTCCACCACCAGAATTTTCAGGTCGCTGCTGGTGGTTTGACCGGCGCTTTCCCCCGGGGCGGGTGCTGCCTGTGTGGCCACGGCATTGGTGTGGCGTTGCAGGTACAAGGTTACCGTCGTACCTTTCCCGGGTTCGGAATCGATGCTGATTTCTCCGTTGGATTGGCGGACGAACCCGAATATCTGGCTAAGCCCCAACCCGGTGCCCTTGCCGACCGGCTTGGTGGTGAAAAACGGTTCGAACACGCGGTCGAGCACTGCCGGCGTCATCCCGCAGCCGGTGTCGGTAACGGCAATCGCGACATAATCCCCCGCCGGGCAATTGCCGATCTGCCCCGCCGCCAGCGCCACGCCGCGCGTGTTAATGGTCAGCGTGCCGCGCCCGTCCATCGCATCGCGGGCATTCACTGCCAGATTGAGCAGGGCGTTTTCCAGCTGGTGGCGATCAACCCAGGTCCGCCAGCCATCGCCGGCATCAACCGCATTGACGATAATGGCATCGCCCAGTGTGCGATCGAGCAGATCCGACATGCCCTGCACCAGCTCGGCCGGATCAATGGCCGCGGGCAGCAGCGCATCCGCGCGTGAAAATGCCAGCAGCTGCCGGGTCAGCGCGACGGCGCGGTTGGCCCCTTCGGTTGCGTTGTCGATGTTGCGGCGGGCGGCATCGGGCTTGTCGATATTGCGCCTGGCAAGTTCAAGCCCGCCCAGAACGACCGCGAGCATGTTGTTGAAATCATGCGCGATGCCGCCGGTCAGCTGGCCGACTGCCTCCATCTTTTGCACTTGCCGCAGTTTTTCCTCGGCGACCATGCGTTCATTGGCCTCCAGCTTCAGCTGGGCGGTAGCAGCAGCGACGGCGCGCTCCAGCTCGAACGCCCGGTCGCGCGCGGTGTCCGCTTCGGCGCGTGCCAGCCCGCGCTGGCCCAGCGCCTGCACGGTCATCCAGCCAAGGGTAATCGCCCCCAGCACGATCAGCACGCCAAACGCGACCAGCACCAGCGCGGCTTCTGTCGAGCGCTTTACCGATTGCAGCGCTTGGTTGGTGCGCGCCGCGAGCAACTGGCGCTCGGCATCGATAATCTCGTCAAGCAGGGCGTTGATCCGCAGCAGCGGCTTGGATTCACGCGCCTGGTAATAGCGGGCCAGTGCCTGATCATTCCGCTTGTAGCGCGTGCTGAGCGCGATCAACGCCAGTTCTTCGGTCCGCTCCCGATAGGCCGTGCGCAGCGCGGCGATGCGCTGGCGCTGGCCGCCGCTATCGGCAAAGCTCGCGCGCTCAAGCTGGTTTATCTGCGATCCCGCCTGTCGCCATTGTTCGCTGTACAGCACGCCCAGCCGGTTATCCGCACTGATGACATAGCGGCCCAGCGCAGCCTCAGCCCGGGCCGTGGTGGCGGAAAGGGTGCGCGCCAGCAACGTCACCTGCGCGCTTTGCGTTTGCAGCACCAGTGCCCGGTCACGCTGGCGGTTTGCCTCACCCATGGTCGCGATCAACCCGATCAGCACGATCGCCCCCAGCGCCGCGACCGCCAGCAACAGCCAGACGCGGGTGTGCGCCTCTCCCGGGTCGCTCATCAGGGTGTGGTGATCAGCCTGGCTCATGACGATCGCATGATACCCGGCAATTGATCACCTGCAAAGCGCAGCGGGGCGGCGCCGATCCGTCAGCGGATCAGTCAATCGCGCCCACAAAGCGCCCTGCCGCCTGGAACATGCCAA
>JBBQDD010000253.1:0-3837 GCA_038319335.1 Sphingomonadales bacterium | reverse complement strand
ATCCTGCCCAAGGGCATGAGCTACGAATGGACCGAGATCGCGTTCCAGCAAACGCAGGCGGGTAACACCGGCAGCCTGGTGTTCGGGCTCGCGGTGCTGTTCGTATTCCTGCTGCTGGCGGCGAATTATGAAAGCCTGGTGCTGCCCTTTGCCGTCATTCTGATCGTGCCGATGTGCCTGCTGGCGGCGATCGTGGGCGTCAACCTGATGGGGATGGACAATAATATCCTGACGCAAATCGGGCTGGTGGTGCTGATTGGCCTGGCCGCGAAGAACGCGATCCTGATCGTCGAATTTGCCAAGGCCAATGAAGATGCCGGCATGGAACTGCACGAGGCGGCAAAGCATGCGGCCGCCCAGCGACTGCGCCCGATTTTGATGACGTCGATCGCGTTCATTCTGGGCACGCTGCCGCTGGTGACGGGATCGGGACCGGGCGCCGAAATGCGTCGCGCGCTGGGCGTGGCGGTGTTTTTCGGGATGATTGGCGTGACGACGTTCGGGCTGTTGTTCACCCCCAGCTTTTATGTGCTCAGCCGGACGCTGGGTGACCGCGCAGACCGCTGGCTGAAGCGCGGCCGCAAGCCGGGGCACACCGCCCCTGGCGATCCCCCGGCGGCGGAGGTGCAATCATGAAGCGGCTGGTGATGCCGGTGGTGGCGGCGATGGCGCTTTCGGGGTGCGTGGTGGGGCCGGATTATGCCCGCCCGCCCGTCGCCGCGCGTGCCACTGGCCCGATTGTGGAGGCGACGCGTGCGCCCTTGGCGGCCACCGCAGCGCCGCTGCCCGATCGCTGGTGGCGGCTGTATGATGATCCCGTGCTGGACCGGCTGGTGACGGAGGCGCTGGCGCACAACACCGATATCCGTGTTGCCGCCGCCAATCTGCAACGCGCCCGCGCCGTGCTGGCCAAGCAGCGTGGCCAACGCCTGCCGACGATCACGCCCAGCGCACAGGTGACGCGCAATCAGTTCAACAGCTCCAGCGGGGCGGCGTTCGGCGGTGGTGGCGGTGCAGGGGCCGGTGCTGGTCCGCAGACCTTTGTGGTCAACCTGTTCGATCTGGGCATTGATGCCAGTTATGAACTCGATCTGTTCGGCGGCATTTCGCGCGCGGTAGAGGCGGGGCGCGGCGATGCCGAGGCCGCTGCCGCAACGCTGGATGCCGCGCGCGTTTCCGTCGCTGCAGAAACCGCGCGGGCCTATGCCACGGCGTGCAGCAATGCCGCCCAAGCCGCGGTGGCGCAGGAAACCGTCGATCTTCAGCAAAAGACCCTGGGGCTGACCCAGACCCTGTTCGATGCGGGGCGGGGCACCAGGCGGGATGTGGAGCGAGCCGATGTGCTGCTGGCGCAAACCCAGGCGCAACTGCCGCTGCTGGATGCAGAACGCCGCGCCGCGCTCTATGCGCTGGCGACGCTGACGGGTCGTGTGCCGGCGGAGGTGGATGCCGATGCCAGCCGTTGCACCGCGGCACCCCGCGTCACTACCCCCATCCCCAGCGGCGATGGTGCCGCGCTGCTCGCGCGCCGCCCCGATGTGCGATCAGCGGAACGGACCTTGGCGGCGGATACCGCGCGGATCGGCGTGGCGGTGGCGGCGCTTTATCCGTCCATCAGGCTGGCAGGATCGATCGGCCTGAACGCGACACGCGGCAGCCAGTTGTTCAAATCGACATCGGCAACCTATTCGTTCGGGCCGCTGATTTCATGGAATTTCCCCAACCAGACGGCGGCGCGCGCACAGATTGCGCAGGCGCGGGCAGGGGCGGATGCATCGCTGGCCCGATTCGACGGCGCGGTGTTGACGGCATTGCGAGAGACCGAGACGGCGCTAGCCCGTTACGCCGGGGCGCTGGATCGCAATGCCGCGCTGGTGCGCGCCGAACAGGCCAGCGGCAAGGCAGCGGCGCTGTCGCGGTTGCGATTCGACAGTGGGGCCGACAGCTTCCTGCAACTGATCGATGCCGAACGCGAACGCGCCGATGCCCGCGCTGCCCGTGCCGCATCGGACGCGGCGGTCGCCGATGCGCAGATCAGCCTGTTCAAGGCACTGGGCGGCGGCTGGGAAGCCGCCCCCACCCCAACACGCCGCACCGATGCACAAAGCGTTCCGACAGGCCAGTAACGGACGCGTCGATGCGCCCGGCGCACCGGCATGCGTCACATCAAGCGTCGAAAATAACGCCGCTGGTGACCCCTACGGGAATCTTTTCGGGCGACCAAATCGACCAAGAGCGCCCACAGAGCGTGGAAAACTGGCGATTTCCCGACGATTGTGAGTGACATCGCTGTGATACAAGCGCTGTGGTCGCGCGATGCTAAGCTCCCCCCAATCGTTTCCACACGTCGCGATTCGCGGCAAAATTTACTACTACCAGCGGCGCGTCCCCAGCTCGGTCAGATCTCGGCCCGATGCGTTCCTACTCCACTTCAGCGGGCAGGCCCTGTATCGCAAAAGCCTGGAAACGAGTGTTTACTCCGAGGCTCTGGCGCGGGCAGCCTTGGCGGAGGCGAAGTTTGATCGTGCTGTCGCGGTCGCGATTGGCGCGTCGGTGGCGGTCAGAACGTTACTCTCGCCCCGGGCTTGGGATCCTGCTGGGCTTGCGGACATCGCGCGATCCATTCGAGATAAGCTCGTCGACGACTGGCGACATGACATCGTCGCCGCAGAGACATCCCCAGAGATGGCGGATTACCTCGAATGGAGGCTAGATAAAGTTATCGCAGTGGCTGCGCGGGAAGGGGACATTGGTCTCGTGCTTGGCGGCTCATCAGTCGATGAGCGAGCAAAACAGATCAACGTATCCGAAAACTTTCGTGTGGACCCAAAGTCGCTTCACTTCGGCGAGCTCACACGCGCCATACGGGATGGATTGACGGAAGCTCGCCGCGACATCCAGTCGATGTTCGAGGGTAATTCTCTTCCAAGCAATTCAAAGTAGACGCTGATAAACTAAAACTCGTCGTGCGTGGCCCCGCAACCGACTTCACCGACGGTGAGCGTGGTTGCACTCGAGCAATTTCGCGTTTCCAATTACGCGCCGAAGACCGTGGTGAAGTATCGCCGCGCGCACGAACGCTTCATCGAAGTCGTCGGTGACAAGTCAATCAACCAGGTTGTGCGGGACGACATCAATGCCTTCCTGAACGCCGTCACAGCGCGAAACGTGGGTGACAGGGCAGGCGCAGCGAGGCCCATCAGCCAAGCCACGGTGCAGAGCTACCTAGTGGCAATATCGTCACTGCTTGCTGTCGCCATCAGCAAAGGGTGGCGTGCTGGCCCGAACCCCGCGGCCGGCATAAATCTGGCTCATTGGGTTGCAGAGGCTGACGTCAGGACTGTGCCCCTCAAGCGGCGTTTCAAAGAGGTCGAGATCAGCGCCTTGCTCACGCATCCTTGGTTTTCAGGATGCGAGTCTTCGCAACTGTCATACAAGGTAGGCCATGTGCTGCTGGATGATATGCGCTACTGGGCTTCCATTCTGGCGCTTTACACTGGCGCTCGTGCCAGTGAACTCGGCGGTTTGAAAATCAGCGAAATTGCACTCGGCGTCGCCCCTCATATCACTTTGCAGCCGAACGAGTATCGGCGGATAAAATCCGGCAAGGCCAGGGTAGTGCCCGTCTTGGACGCACTCTTGGAGCTTGGTTTCGAAGATTACGTCGGGCGCGTTGCGGCGCGGGGCAGCGATCGACTATTTCCAGATTGGGAGTGCCCGCGAGATAGGTCGGCCAACGCCACCGATGAGCTCTCCCGTTGGGCTAACAGCAAGTGGTTGCGGGCATTCAATCGGACAGTCATACCGGCGGTGCTACCCCGTGCTGATCATGAACTT
>JBBQDD010000252.1:0-3878 GCA_038319335.1 Sphingomonadales bacterium | reverse complement strand
TTAGGACGGTCTGTGCCGGTTGCCACTGTTTTTCCCGTGTGGGACACCTATAAAGGGTTCATGACAACCCGACCTGCCTGGCTGCAGCGCCTCTCCATCCTGATGACCGAAAAGCCGAAAAGCCCCTGGGGCAATTCAGGCGATGACAGCGAGGGGCCACGCAACCCCTGGTCTGTGCCCCCCGGCGGCACCCGCAGACGCGGGCCAAAGCCGACGGCGCTCGACGAATTTATTCGCCGGGCACGCGGCACCGGTGGCGGCGGTGGTGGGGGCGGTTTTACCGGCTTTCCTTCGGGACGCGGCGGCCGGGGCATCTGGCTGATCGGCACCGGGCTGGTGGTCGCGCTGTGGGTGATCTTCACCAGCGTGCACCAGATCGCACCGCAGCAGCGCGGCGTGGTTGCCTATTTCGGGCGCTATTCGGGCACGCTTGATCCGGGCATCCGCCTCACCTTTCCTGCCCCCATCGCCACAGTGACGAAGGTCGATGTGCAGGCGATCCGTACCGAGGATTTCCCCGAAGGCGGCACGGGTGAAAACCTGATGCTGACGGGTGACCAGAACATCATCGATCTGGCCTATTCAGTGCGGTGGGATATCGCCAACCCGCAGGATTATATCTACCAGATCCGCAACCCCAAGGACACGGTACGTGCCGTCGCCGAAAGCGCCATGCGCGCAGTGGTGGCCACGGTGACGCTGGACGAAGCGATCGGCAGCGGGCGCGACCGGATTGGTGTGCGCGCGCAGGATTTGATGCAGTCGATCCTGAACGAATATAATGCGGGCATCCGCATTCAGGGCTTTGCCATCAAACAAGCCGATCCGCCCACCAAGGTGATCGACGAGTTCAAAAAGGTGAGTGCGGCCCAGCAGGAGGCCGAATCGAACCTGAACGAAGCCCGCACCTATGCCCAGCAGGTCACCGCCCGCGCCCAGGCAGAGGCTGCCGAGTTCGACCTGAACTATGCGCAATACCGGCTGGCCCCCGAAGTGACCCGCCGCCGCATGTACTATGAGACGATGGAGGCCGTATTGGCACGCACGAACAAGACCGTGGTGGAAACGCCCGGCGTGGTGCCATATCTGCCGCTGCCCGCCACACGCGGCCGCGCGCCTGATCCCGCCCCCGCCGTCTTGCCCAACCCCAGCACCGGAGCAGGCCAGTGAGCGCCGCATTTTTCCGCAACCCGATTGCCCTGGCGATTGGCGGGCTGATCATCCTGATCGTGGCGATGAGCAGCTTTGTTGTCGTGCCCGAAACCGAACAGGCCGTGGTGCTGCGGTTCGAACAGCCGGTTGATACCTATAACGTATGGCGCCCCAACCAGCCCTTTGGCCGAACCGGGGCCGGGTTGCAGGCGAAAATTCCGTTCATCGATTCCGTGGTGTGGATCGACAAGCGCGTGCTGGATGTCGATCTGGAAAACCAGCAGGTACTGTCGACCGATCAGTTGCGGCTTGAAGTGGATGCCTTTGCCCGGTTCCGGATCATCGATCCGCTGAAAGCGGTCGTGTCGACCGGCAGCACCTCTGCCACTGAAGAGCGGATTGCCGAACAGCTGCGCCCCTTGCTTGGCTCTGCGCTGCGAAACGAGCTTGGCAAGCGCCAATTTGCTGCGCTGCTCAGCCCGGAGCGTGGCCAGGTGATGGATAATATCCAGGCCGGTCTGCAACGGCTGGCGTCGCAATATGGCGTCCAGATCGTCGATGTGCGGATCAAGCATGCCGATCTGCCCAGCGGCAGCCCGCTCGACAGTGCGCTGAACCGCATGCGCACCGCCCGCCAGCAACAGGCCGCCACCATCCGCGCGCAGGGGCAGAAGCAGGCGCAGATCATCCGTGCTGAATCCGATGCCAATGCGTCGCGCATTTATGCTGAAAGCTTTAATAAGGATGCTGATTTCTATGATTTTTATCGGGCGATGAAATCATACCGGCAGACCTTTATCGGCGACGGCGTAACCCCGCAGGGCGAAACATCGATCGTGCTGTCGCCCAACAATGAATATCTGAAGCAATTTACGGGGCGTCCCCGCTGACAATCACGCTGACAATCGGTTCATATTCAATCGCCGTTCAGGCGCACGCGGCCAAGAATGGCGGCCTTGCGACGGTCAAGAGAGGAATAATCTAACGTGCGTTACGCTTATGCCATCACCAGCGCGGTTCTTTTGGGCGGTGCCGCTGCCGCCATGACTCTCCAGCCACCCGCCACGGCGCAAACCGCACAGAACGAGCCTTCGGCCATGGCGGCGCTCGCGCCCCGGGCCGGCGCACCGATCAGCTTTGCCGATCTGGTCGCCAAATTGCAGCCGGCGGTGGTTAATATCTCCACTAAGCAAAGCATCAAGGTGCAGCAGCAAAGCGCCAATCCGTTCGCGGGCACGCCCTTTGCCGATCTGTTCGGCCAGGGCCAGGGCCAGGGCGGTGCAGCCCCCCCACCCGTGACGCGCGAAGCGCAGTCGCTGGGGTCGGGTTTCCTGATTTCCGATGACGGCTATGTCGTGACCAACAACCATGTCGTGGCGCCGGGCGCCAAGGGCGCGTCGGTCGATTCGATCACCGTCACGCTCACCAACCGCAAGGAGTATACCGCCAAGCTGATCGGCCGTGATCCAAGCTCCGATCTCGCGCTGCTGAAGATCGAGGCGAAGGGCCTGCCCTTTGTGAAGTTTGGCGATTCGGAGCGTGCCCGCGTGGGCGACTGGATTATCGCGATCGGCAATCCCTTCGGCATCGGCAGCACGGTGACGGCGGGTATCGTCTCCGCCCTGCACCGCGCCACCGGCCAGGGCGGCGCGTATGATCGCTTCATCCAAACGGATGCGGCGATCAACCAGGGCAATTCGGGCGGACCGATGTTCGACCTGAACGGCAACGTCATCGGCATCAACTCGCAGATTTTCGCCGGCCAGTCGGGCGGCAATATTGGCATCGGCTTTGCCATTCCGGCGGGCGAGGCCAAGCCCATCATCGACAAGCTGATGCAGGGCACTACGATTGCACGCGGCTATCTGGGCGTTGGCATGCGGCCATTGACGGAGGATTTTGCCGACGCGCTTGGTCTGCCCAAGAACAGCGGCGAAATCATCCAGAGCGTGTCGCCAGGCGAACCCGCCGACAAGGCAGGCGTGATGGTTGGCGACGTGATTGTCGCGGTAAACGGCCAGGCCGTAACCCAGGATGCCTCACTCAGCTATCTGGTCGCCAATGTTAAGCCGGGCACGCGCATTCCGCTCGACATCATTCGTGGCGGCAAGAAGCAGACGCTAAACGTCGTCGTCGGCACACGCCCATCAGAGGACGCGCTGGCAGCCGCAGCAGGCGCAACGCCTGACGGGGACGCGATGGCCCAGCCCGACAGCGATGGCCCCGCATCACCGGTTGCCAACAAGCTCGGCCTGGCCGTCGTCCCGCTGACGCCGCAGATCGCACAGAATATCGGCGTTGATTCGACCGTGAAAGGTGTCGTCATCAGCGGTACTGACCCCACCAGCGATGCCGGGCAAAAGCTGAAGCGCGGGGACGTTATCGTCTCCATCAACGGCACTGCCGTCACCACGCCAGCCGCGCTGAGCGCCATTGTCGCCCAGGCGATCAAGGACGGCCGCCCCAGCGTGCTGCTCTACGTCCAGCGACTGCGGCTACCCGCGCAGTTCGTGCCGGTGAAACTGAAGAAGTAACAGCGCCTGAGTGTGAACGATTGCGCCGCCGCGCCTCTCCGGAGGCGGGCGGCGTTTTCGTCTCTTGCCGCCCGCCCCGCAAACGCGCGATAGCGATGGCTGTGATCAGGGAGGCATTATGGCAGACGGCACCAGCATCTTCATCGGCACCGGCGGCGGCAAGCCGCAGGCGCTGGAGCTGAAACGCGCCAA
>JBBQDD010000251.1:0-3908 GCA_038319335.1 Sphingomonadales bacterium | reverse complement strand
AAGTTCGCCAGCGCAAAGGCCGGGCTCTTGTCCCCCATCGCCACATCGGGTGAGGCGAGCACCAGCTGGCAATCGTCATAGAGCGACGCCTTGCGCGCGACGCGGAAATGGTTGGTCAGGTTGTTCGCCACCAGATCGCGGAATTCCTGCGGACTCAGCGGTTCATCAAGCGCGAACAGCCGCTGCGGCAGCGCCTCGAACGGGGTCGACAGGATGGTCATCGGACGACCCCATTTGACAAGCGCATGGTCCATCGCGGTTTCCACCGATCCATCGCAGACGATCGATTCCAGGCTGCCGGGCGGCAGTTCACCGATCGCTGCATCAAGCGCGGCAAAGCCTTCCGCCGTGCGCGTTACCAGCACCACGCGGGCAACATGGCACTCGCTGACAAACTGGCGCACCGTCTCCGCAATATAGTCGACCAGATGTTCGCCGATGATCCACACGGTCTTGCCGCGCATCTGATCGAGCCGTTCCTGCTTGGGGCTGCCGAACAGCTCGCGCTCGGTGGTCGATCGTTCGACGCTCAGCCCGCCCGATGGCATAAACGTCTCTCCCGAAACCGCCCGGTCAGCCAGGAAGAACACCGTTGCCTGCGCGACATCGGTTTCGGTGGGCATCTTGCCGAGGTGGAGTTTGGACAGCACGCCACCGCCCACCTTCTTGGCCTCGATCGCAATCTTTTCGGCGGGCAGGAACGGCAGATCATCGGGCGGAATCCGCATCAGCCAGTCGCTGTTCGCCTCCACCGTATCGGGCCGATCAGCCCATTCGGGGGCGTCGAGGAAATAGCCGCCCTGCCGCAACCGCGAGACGAGCGCGGCGGCAATCGGCCGGGTCAGCAGATACTGGTCCCAGGTGCAGATGCCGTCCCCCTCCCGCGCGCAGGCGAGCGCCAGATCGCGGATTTCGCGCGGGTTATTGGTATCATGCGACATCCGCACGGTATCATTGCGGGCCAGCCGCTTCAGCAGCGCCTCCACCCGCACCCCGCGCCGCAGCGCCTTGACGGCGGCGGCATGGATCGCGTTCAGCCGCTTGTTTTCCAGGATCAGCTTGCCGCGCCGTTCGAACAGGCCGGGCTTGCCGCCCGTCCCCGCCAGCCGGTCCCCATCGACCGGGCCGGGGGCAATTGCGTTGAACTGCACCTCTGGCCCCAGATAGCGCGCCATCGATTCAACCATCGCGCGCTGCCCCGATTTCGACACCGCATAATCGGCGCGGTTGGGGTATGCGACCGCGAGATATTTCTCACCCCCGAAATAGGATGAGACGTTCAGGATATAGCCTGATCCCTGTTTCTTCATCATCGGCACAACGTGATGCATCAGGAAGTAATTGGAGATCAGATTGGCATCCAGCGTGTAGTTCCAGGCGTCGACACTCATGTCGACCACCATGTCCTCGGCCCCCGCGACGCCGGCATTGTTGATCAGATAATCAATCCGCCCAAATGCCTTCAACGTGGCGTCAACCGCGCCTTTCAACGAGTCGAAATCGCTGACATCGACATTGGCCAGCGTCTGCACGCGGCGTTCGACGCCGGCAAAGCCGATATCCTCCAGCTCGCTCACGATCCGCGCGCGCGCCACCGCCAGCTCGCTTTCGCGCCGCGCGACGATCATCACCCGCGCACCAGCCAGCGCCAGCAACCGCGCCACCTGCCCGCCAATCCCGGCGGACCCGCCGGTGATCAGCGCGACCTTGCCCAGATGCAGCCCGGTGATATTCTCGCTGAACCCCGGCATCGCCTTGCGCGCGCCAGTCGCCTCGCCAATGCTTTGCGGCACGTACAGCGTCACTTCGCGGATCTTGCTTTCTTTCAGCAGCACGCGGGCGGCATGGCCGGCGGTGAAGCGCGTATTCTCGGCTTCCGCATTGCCGAACCGGACGATCTGGTTACCCCATTCGGCCTGTCGACGGCGGCCATGCGTCACGTCGATTTCGGATTCGTCGCGCCAAATGCGCACCAGCTGCTCAATCGCCGCGCGCAGCATATTGGCATAGACATCGCCCTTGCCGTCGCTGGGGTTGGTCAGGAACACAAAGCGTGGCTCCTGCAACAGATTGTCGTTGCGCTTCCAATAGCGGCTGAGCGTGCGGGCCAGCGCAATACTGCCCGCCATCTCGACATCCATGAAGCTGGCAACGTCCTCATCGGTCGCATCGACCAGATCGCCGACCAGCTCGCCCGCGCCCAGCACCGGCATGAAGATCGCGCCGGTGATTGCGGTGTGCGCTTGCGTATAGGCGTCGAGCGCGGCCTCCATCGCGGCCGGCTCGGTGCGGTTGAAGCGGATGATCGTCAGCCGGTCATCGGCCCCTTCCGCCTTGGCCCGCGCCTGTGCGATCGCCACGTCGGCTTGCCGGGTCAGCCCCAGCAGCACGCGCGCGCCGCAAGCGATCTGGATATTGGCCATTTCCAGCGCTTCCTGCCAGCCATCGCCTGCCGCGATCAGCACCGCGAGCCCAGCGCCGTCCATCGACCGCATGGTGGGCCGCGACAGATAGGTGGAGCGCGCTTCCTTGCGCACCGTCATGCCGTGCGTCACTTCGAAATCATGGCCGTTATAGGCCGCTGAATCGTCGCTGCCCAGGAACACGCAGGTGGTCGCAATGTCGGTCGGCGTCGGGAAGGTCTTGGCCTTTTTGTTGCCGCCGGTGGCGCGTTCCAGCGACATCATGTCGAAAAACTGATTGGCAGTGGTGCCCGCCTCGTCGCCGCGCATCGTATCCATCGTCGCGAACACGCTGCGGATGCGCTCGCTCTCAATGGGGCCGGGGAACACCAGATTGACGCGAATGCCGCGCGGCCCCAGCTCAAGCGACAATTCGCGCGAAAACGCATTCATCGCCGCCTTTGGCACGACATAGGCGGTGCGCGCATAATAGGGCGTGCGCGAAAAGATCGTCGACACGTTGATGATGGAGCCACCCTCGCCCATCGCCGTCGCTGCCGCGCGCGATACATTCCACGCCACGCCGAAAATGTTGCGGATGGCGGCCCCCACGGTTTCGGAATCGGTCGATCCGGCCTTTTGCAGCACCGCCAGTTCCGCATCGCTCAGCGGCAGTTGCTCCAGCGGCTGCTTGGGGCCGGCAGAGCCTGCGTTATTCACCAGAATATCGATGCGGCCAAAGCGCGCCACGACATCGGCAATGGCATCGCGCACTGACTGAGGATCACCGCCATCCAGCGCCACCGTCGCCAGCCGATCGGCACCCACGCCCATTTCAGCACGGATGGCGTCCGCCGCCGCATCGGTGCGCGCAGGGGTGCGCCCCGTCATCACCACGGTCGCGCCCTCGGCCAGATAATGGCGCACGATATGCCCGCCCAAATTGCCCGCCGCGCCCGTGACGACGGCGATCTTGCCGGCCAGCCTGCCGCCGGTGGTTGGCGTTATTGCGGTCTTTGTCTTGGCCATTTCACGCTCCGGTATTTGATTTAATTCTGGTTTTCTGAAGCCCCTCCCCTTCAGGAGTTCAGGGCCGTTTGTTCTCCCAGAACAAACTGAAATTGCCGGGGGCAATTTCAACCTGAACTGGGTTGGGGTGGGGGCTGTCAATCTCATCGAGACCGACGCGCGTGGGGACAGGCCCCGCCCCTGCCCCTCCCCTGAAGGGGAGGGGTTAATTGCTTCCTGAAGACGCCACCCCTGCCGCCCAAGCCTCCAACAGCGCATCGCGACTGCGCAGGCCCAGTGTGGGCAGCGCGTGGTTGACGACATAGGTTGCCCCCGAATGCCGGTTTTCCCACATCGCCTGGTGCGCCTCTGGCAGGCCATCCCACGGCACCACCTCCGGCTCGGTCACCTCCAGCAGGCCCGCGGCGATCATGTCGTTCATCCGCGCAACCTCGAACGCGTTGCACAGATGCGTGCCCAGAATCGACGCGGTTGGCA
>JBBQDD010000250.1:0-3920 GCA_038319335.1 Sphingomonadales bacterium | reverse complement strand
GGAAGGCGGCGTGGCGGGCTGGTGCTGGTGCAGGAAATCTTCGGCGTCACCGATCACATCCGCGAATTGTGCGATGAATATGCGCAGGATGGCTATGAAGTCCTGTCCCCCGCCCTGTTCGACCGCGAGCATCCCGGGTTCGAGGCGGATTATACCGGTGAAGATTTCGCCCGCGCGGTGCAGCTGGCACGTGAACTCCACCCGTTCGACCAGAGCCTCAGCGATGTGCAGACCTGTATCGACACGCTGGCACCCAAGGGCCCGGTATTCGTGGTCGGCTATTGCTATGGCGGCTCGATCGCGTGGTTTGCAGCGACCCGGCTGCGGGGCGTTGCGGCGGCAAGCGGCTATTATGGCAGCCTGATCGCGGGCACGGTGGACGAAGAACCAAAGGTGCCGGTGGTCCTGCACTTCGGCCGGTTCGACACCGGCATCCCGATGGAGGGTGTCGACAAGGTTATTGCGAAGGATTGGCCGAACACGACGGTCCATGTTTATGAAGCCGGCCACGGCTTCAATTCAGACCGCCGCAAGGATTACCACGAACCCAGCGCCGAACTCGCCCGCGAACGCACGCTGGAATGGTTCGAGGCGCATGGCAGTTAGGGCGCGCCCGCCGCTGCCGCTTTGATCGCAACGCGCGGGATGTGGCGCATCGGCGCACCCGCTATACCGGTGGCATGAAAAGCACGCACACCCCTGACATCATCTCCCCCGACGCCGCCTGGGCCGCTTTCATGGCGCGCGATCGGCATAGCGACGGCCGCTTCGTCGGCGCGGTGAAAACCACGGGCATCTATTGCAAGCCGAGCTGCCCGGCGCGGCACCCCAAGCGGGAGAATGTGGTTTTCTATCGCGATGGTGCGGAGGCGCTGGCGGCGGGGTTTCGGCCCTGTCTGCGGTGCAAGCCGGACGAGGTGGGGCGGGACCGGGTGGCGGTGGCCCGCGCAGTCGCGCTGATCGAGGGGGCGATGGCGGCGGGGGATGCGCTGCCCGGCCTTACCGAACTGGCGGTGCTGGTCGGCTATGCGCCGCACCATTTCCACCGGTTGTTCAAGCGCGCGACGGGGGTGACGCCGGCCGCCTATGCGCGCGGGCTAAAGGCGCGGGCGGCGGGTGAGGCATTGATGCGGGAGACGAGCGTGACCGAGGCAATTTACGAAGCGGGCTATTCTGCCCCCAGCCGCTTTTACGAAGGCGTGGGCAAGCGGCTGGGGATGACGCCAAGCGCGTGGAAGCGCGGCGGGGCGGGGGCCACGATCCGCTGGGTGCTGGCGAATACCAGCCTGGGAACGTTGCTGGTGGCGGCGACCGACAAGGGGCTGTGCCGGGTGTCGTTTGACGAGGGTGAGGCGGCTTTGCGGGCGCGGTTCCCGCAGGCGGAGATCGTGCCCGGCGGCGCTGCGCTTGCCGATCTGGCGGCGCAGGTGGTGGCGAGTGTGGAATCGCCGGACCGCGATCTGGATTTGCCGCTCGATGTGCAGGGCACCGCGTTTCAGGAGGCGATCTGGCAGGCGCTGCGGCAAATTCCGCCGGGGGAAACGCGCAGCTACACCGAACTGGCGACAATCGCGGGCAATCCGCGGGCGGTGCGCGCGGCCGGCTCTGCCTGCGGGGCCAATCACCTGGCGGTCGTCATCCCGTGCCACCGCGCCCAGCGCACCGATGGCAGCATGGGCGGCTATGCTTATGGCGTTGACCGCAAAATCGTCCTCAGGAATCGCGAAGGAGTGGAATGATGGCGTATCAGATCAATGGCTTGCCGGTTGATCGCTTTGCAGGCTTGATCGGCGCGGATTCTGCCACATTGGCGGCGCAGGGTGTGGTGCGCGTAACCGCTGATGCAAAACCCGGCTATCCGTGCCGGATCACGCTGGAGGATGCCGAACCGGGCGAGACGCTGTTGCTGCTCAACTACGAAGACCATGATGTCGCGACCCCCTTTCGCAATCGATATGCCATTTATGTACGCGAGGCGGCGACGGCACCGGCAAAGCTTCGCAACGCATTGCCCGCGGTTTTCCGCAATCGGCCGATCGCGCTGCGCGGATTCGATTCGGCGGGCATGTTACGAGATGCGGCACTGGCACTTGCCGGGGATGCCGATGCGCAGATCAGGCGCTTGTTTGCCAATCCGGCAATTGCCTATCTGCAGGCCCACAATGCCGCGCATGGTTGTTTTGCGGCGCGAATCGATCGCCTCCCTGCGGGTTGAGCTTAGCGCTGTGATGGCTAAACATCATCGCCAGCATCAGGGGAATTACCATGGACGATATCGCCACCAAGCCGCGCGGCAAAAGCCTCGTCTGGCGGATCATTCATTTTCCGCCGATCACGCTGATTGTCGCGCTGGGCATGATGGCCGGGGCCAGTGTGATCGCGACCGGGCTTGCAGCCGCAGTGGGCGCGCGCAGTGATGGGCAATGGGCGATCATCGGCGGATCGATCGTCGCGGCGGTATTCGTGCTGGCCTATATCGCCATCGCGCGCCTCATCGAGCATCGCAAGGTAACCGATCTGGGGCTGAACGGCGCGTGGCTGGAGCTGCTGGCGGGGCTCGCGATTGGCGCGGTGCTGTTCTCATCCGTGGTCGCCGTGATGGCGGCGTTCGGCGCGTATGAGGTTGTCGGCACGCGGCCCGCCAGCGTGCTTTACCCGATCATCGGGCTGTCGATCGTGTCCGGCGTAACCGAAGAGATCATGCTGCGCGGAATTTTCTTCCGCATCATCGAGGGCTGGCTGGGCAGCTGGGTGGCGCTGATCCTGTCAGCAGCGTTGTTCGGGGCGCTGCACCTGGGCAACCCCAACGCGACGCCAGTCGCGGGCGCAGCCATCGCGCTGGAAGCGGGCGTCATGCTGGCCGCGATCTATATGGTGACGCGGCGGCTATGGGCGGCGATTGGCCTGCACGCGGCGTGGAATTTCACGCAAGGCGGCGTGTACGGCATCGCGGTTTCAGGCTTTGACGTGAAGGGCCTGCTGGTGCCGCGCATCACCGGCCCCGAACTGCTGACCGGGGGCGATTTCGGCGCGGAGGCATCGCTGCCCGCGATGCTGATCTGCACCGCGTTCGGCATCGCGCTGCTGGTGATTGCGGTGCGGCGGGGGCAGGTGATCAAACCCTATTGGCGGCGTTAGGGCCGCCTTGTGGGCAGTGAATCTGCGTGCAGTCATGCCGTTTTAACCGGGCAGCTTGCCTATGTCCCGGCGGACGGGCTGGCGGTCGCAGCGGGCGCATCCGCAGCCACGGGCGTGCAATCATAGACCAGCCACTCGTCGGGCCGCGCGGGCAGGGCGTCGCGGATCAGGGTTTGCTGGCGGGCGAGCAGCTGGCGTTCTGCTTCGCTGGGGGTGCAGGCCTTTTGCTTCACGGCCCCGCGCAGCGCGCGCGCCTTGGCCATCTGCGCGGCTGAAAGCAGATACCGGCTTTCTGAATAGCTGCGGGTCGCCAGATCATATTCCAGCACTGACACTGTCTGCTCGTCATTGGGCACCAGGATGCGATCCCATTTGGCGCCATTTTCGGCATATTGGGTGCGCCCGTTCATGCAGCCATCAGGCTGCCAGTCGATCGTGAGATCAACGGGGTTGGACAGGTTGATACGGCTGCGTTCCGGCGCGATGCGGCACAGCATCTTGCCAAAACTTGCCTGGGCGACGGGGGTGGGCAGCGCATCTGGCGCGGCGGCGGGCACCGTCACCTCGCCATAAGGGCGGGTGATGAACACCACCGCTGCCGCCACGATCAGCACTGCACCAGCAGCGGCGCACCAGATGGCGGGTTGCCGCCGCCGGCGTGATTCGAAAATCCCGCCGCCGCCAATCGCGAGCGCGCCCAGTACCAGCAGTACCCCGGCAATCGCGATCACATTCTCGCGCTTGCGCTCAGCCGCCAGCCGCGCCTTTTCAAGCGCAACGCT
>JBBQDD010000249.1:0-3931 GCA_038319335.1 Sphingomonadales bacterium | reverse complement strand
CCATCGGCGGTCATCACGCCGCGCCCGTCAGTCGCGATGCGCAATCGGCGAAAGCCGCCATCGGGGTGGCGGATCGTCAATATCGGCCCGGTGGCATCCGCCGCCCGCTCGACGATGCATATCGGCATGAAGGCCGTAGCCGGGGCAAGCGCGCAGGCGACGCGTTCGACAGTGTCGGTTGGCTTGCCCGCCACTGGCTGTGCGGGCGCATCGCGCCCGGTGGGGCCGGCAATCGGCGTGGTGCCGTCACACGCGGCAAGCGCCAGCAGCAAAGGCAGGAAGGGCGAAAAGCGCATCTGCCAGCGCCTAGGCGGCTTGCCCGGGCTGGGCAATGGCGAACAGCACCGGCGCGATCACCCCGGCCCAATGCGCCACGCCTGCGGGATGATCGATCAGGTTATTGCGCACCTCAAGCGCAAAGCTGGGGATGCCATTGCCCTCGCCGTGCCGGTTGAGCGTCATGTTCAACACCCGGCCTGAATAGGGCTGGTTATCCCCCGTCACGATGCCCGCCGCCGAAAATCGCCGGATTGCCTGGTGCGCGGCGCGGGTATCGCGGTTGTACAGCACGCCGATTTCCCAGGGCCGGGGTGCGCTGCCGCTTTCCAGCGCGGGGGTGAAACTATGGATTGATGCGAGCAGCCGGGGCCGGTGCAGCGCGATCAATGCCGCCAGCATCCGGTGATAGGGCGCGTGGAACCGGGCGATGCGGGCCTGCCGGTCCGCACCGATATTGCCGGGGATGACATGGCCGTCGCTCGTCTCCGGCACCAGGCCCGGGTGATCGGGCGGACGGTGCAGATCGATCACCAGCCGGGACACGGTCGCCAATATCGCCGGGGCGCCCAGCGAAGCGGCCAGCGCCCGTGTGACGTCTGACGCGCCGATATCGACTGCGATATGCTTGTCGAACAGCGCCGGGTCGATGCCCAGATCGATATCGGCGGGGCAGGCATTGGACGCGTGATCGCAGATCAGCAGGACGGGGCCGGTGCCCGCAATCGTCTCAGCAGCCGGCATAACGGCCGTGGCGTGGCGGGTGGGCGGTGAAGGGCGGCGATACCGCCGCCGCCCTTCGACCCTGATGATGCCCGAGGGAGCGAGGACCATCCACGGACGCGTCGTAACTCTCGACGGACCCGCTCGTAGGTGGATTCAGCAAGAGCCGGGCCAACCCCGCATTTGCGCGCTTTGGGTCGCCAGTGGCCGATCCGCGTCCCGCTATGGCGCACAAAACTGTCACGCGAGTGCCGATTCGAGACACCACCAGCCCGGCTGCGCAGCCCGAACAAGCGCCGCCGCCGCTGCCCGGTTGGCGGGCGTGTCGAACAGCGCAAAACAGGTCGCGCCCGATCCTGACATCCGCGCGAGGATGACCCCGGGCTGTGCCTGCAGCATCGCGACGACATCACCAATCACCGGGGCGATCGCCCGCGCCGGGGGCTCCAAATCGTTTCGGCCCTGTATTGCCCGCGTCAGCAGATCGCCCGTGCCTATCCCGCCCCGGTCAACCCCGTCCCACGCCCGGAACACCGGCCCGGTCGATACCGCGACCCCCGGATTGACGAGCAGCACCGGCGTGTCGACCAGCCCGGCAACCGGCTCCAGCTGCTCCCCCTTGCCCGTGCCCAACGCGCTGCGGCCCAGCAGGCAGGCGGGCACATCGGCGCCCAGTTCCTCGGCAATGCCAAACAATGCGGGTTCACCCACCGCCACGCCGCGCAGCTGCGCCAGGGCGCGCAGTGTGGCGGCGGCATCGGCCGATCCGCCGCCAATCCCCGATGCGATCGGCAAATGCTTGTCGAGGGTGATGGCGAGCGGGCCGGGATCGCCAAACCGCGCCGCAAAAAGCCGGGCTGCGCGGGTGACCAGATTGTCGCCCTCCCCCGCCAGCCCCCCGGCGAATGGCCCCGTCACGGCAAATGACGGCGCATCAGCGGGCATCAGCGTGATCGTGTCGCCGTGCTGCAGAAAGGCGAACAGCGTTTCCAGTTCATGATAGCCATCCGCGCGCCGC
The DNA here is from genome assembly GCA_038319335.1 of Sphingomonadales bacterium. Taxonomy (GTDB): domain Bacteria; phylum Pseudomonadota; class Alphaproteobacteria; order Sphingomonadales; family Sphingomonadaceae; genus Sphingomonas. The sequence goes on along the minus strand of JBBQDD010000249.1, from coordinate 1,914 downwards.
CGCCGAACGTGCAGCGCAAGGTTGATCTTGGCCGGGGCAAGCTCGACGATCATCGCTGGTTCAGCGCGCAGCGGGACCGTTGGCGATCTTGGCGGCAAGGCGCGGCGCATCGCCCGCCTCTGCCACCACCGCCGCGGCACGCCATGCATAGCGCGCCTCATATCGACGGCCGAGTTGCCAATATGCGTCGCCCAGATGCTCGCTGATGGTGCTGTTGGCGGGCTCCCCCTTGGCGGCGAGTTCCAGCAGAGGCAGCGCACGCAGAACGTCGCCCTGCTGGAAATAGGCCCAGGCCAGCGAATCGAGGATCGACAGATCCTTGGGGCTCAGGTTGCTCGCCCGCTCCAGCAATTTGCGCGCAGTGGCCGGATCGCCGCGATTTTCAAGCAGGCCATAACCCAGATAGTTCAGCGCCAACGGCTGATCGGGCGCGAGCGCCACCGATTTTTCCAGCATCGGCTTGGCCTTGGGCCAGCGCCCGGCGCGATCAAGCGCGCTGCCCAGTTGCAGATACGCCACCCAGTCGGCGGCATCGGGGTCTATATCAATCGCCCGACGATAGGCGGCAGCAGCAGGATCAAACTGTTCGCCGGCCGCCAGCAGATCGCCGTATCGCCGAATGTCGGCAGGTTTGGCACCCGGCGCGGCCGCAACCTTCGCCGCGGCCGCAAGCGCCACAGAGGCATCACCGCCGCGCGCCAGCAGCGCGATCCGCCGCTCATCGGCAATCGGGCGAAAGGGGCTATTGGCGGCGACATCTGCCAGCGCTTTTAGCGACGCCGCTGTGCCACCATCGGCCGCCAGCGCTTCTGCCAGCACCAGCCGGGCGCGATCATTGGCCGGATCGATCCGCAGCGCGGCGCGCACTATCACCAGCAACAGCCGGCCCGATTGCCCGTCGTTCAAATCCGCCGCCAGTCGGCCCAGAATATAGGATAGGCCAAACGCGGTCGTCGCTGCCCTGCCCTTGCCGATCGATTGGCGGGCATTCACCAATTCCCGGTCGGGCCCGGCCAGCAGGGCGCTGGAAAGATCAGCATGGCCGCGATCAGCCAGCAATTGCGCGGCGGCCAGGCGCAGGTCGATGCTCGCCCGGTCCGCGCTGATCAGCACCCGTACCAGATCAGTCCCCTGCTCGATCTTGCCACTCGCGATCAACAGCAGCGCGCGGCTTTCCTGGCCGTAACGCCGCTCAATCGGGTTCGTGCCCGCTGAACCCAGCGCGGCAAGCGCAGCGGCTGGATCAGCCACCGCCGCCCATGCCCGGAACGAAGGCGCGAGAAAATCGAGCGGCCCCGCCTTTACCCGGTCGACCGCCACCCGCATCGCCGATGCATCTTGCGCGCGTACCGCCTCTGCCAGCGCGAGCAGGGCCGCATCCGCCGGGGCCAGATCAGCGCGTTCCAGCACCAACCGCGCCCGCGTCAACACCGCAAAATCGCCTGCCGTGATGGCCGCGCGGTATGCCCGCAGCGCAATCACCGCATCACCTGGTGATGTTGCCAGCGCCACCGCATAGCCATTCGCCGCCGCCGCCGCATCGCCATCGGCATCGGCCGCACGCGCGCGGACGTAAGACGCCAGTTCGCCCGGATTATTCTCGGCATGGGCAGGCGCACAGGTCGCCAGCAACGCCGCGGCCAGCGCTGCAACCCGGTTCAGGACGTTGCGATCACATGTTAGGATAGGTTGGCCCTCCACCGCCCTCTGGCACCACCCAGTTGATGTTCTGGGTGGGATCCTTGATGTCACATGTCTTGCAGTGGACGCAATTCTGGGCGTTGATCTGAAGCTTCGGATCGCCCGTTTCCTGCCCTACAATCTCGTAAACGCTCGCCGGGCAATATCGGCTCTCGGGGCTGTCGTAGAGCGCGAGGTTGACGGTGATCGGAACCGCGGCGTCCTTGAGCGTGA
>JBBQDD010000248.1:0-3932 GCA_038319335.1 Sphingomonadales bacterium | reverse complement strand
ATTGCGCTAGGACTGATCGGCGCGCTGGGCGTTGGCATCGTGCTGTTCGTGATCGGCAAGCGCCAGCACAAGGGGCTATCTGCGCATTGGCTGAACGTGATCCTGCTGATCGGCGTGGTCGCGGGCACCGGCTATGTCGTGCGCGCCGTGCCCAAGGGGGCGGAGGCGGCGGTCGCGCTGGCCGCTGAAAACAAACAGGCGTTTTCAGAGGAAAAATTGGCCGAGGCACGCGCCAAAGGCCAGCCTGTGTTCGCTTATTTCACTGCAGACTGGTGCCTGACGTGCAAGGTGAACGAACGCGTCGCGATTGACACCGATCAGGTGAAGGCTGCGTTCGCCAAGCACGATGTCGCGGTGATGGTGGGCGACTGGACGGACGGTGACCCCAAGCTGGGCCGCTTCATCGAACGGCATAACCGGGCGGGCGTGCCGCTGTACCTGTATTACAAGCCCGGTGCGAGCGAGCCGGAAATCCTGCCGCAAGTGCTGACCCCCGGCATGCTGAGCGCGCTGGCGGAGGGGTAAGGGGGCAATGGAGTTTGCCGTGCGGAAAGCGAATTACGCGACTGGCGTTACCATCATCCTGGCGCTGGCTGTAAGCAGCCTTTTGTCGTCGGGTGCCACGGCGGGCGACGACAGCAGCCCCCAAGCGCGCGTCGTTTTGGTGCCGCCATTTGAGATCGTTACGCCGCCGAACACGAATTCCATGGCGCACTTCAGATACAAGAATCTCGCCAAGCTCGACCCCAAGGATCCACTTGGCGATGGTCGATCGACCCAAACTTTAAGCTTGTTTGGTCGCGAAGATCTGATCGCCGCTACCAGCCGGGATTACCAGGCCAGCAACTGCGCGCCGATCAAATCGGCGATGGGTGTGTTCGACGAGATCGAAAGCCGGGCGCGCAAGACATCAATCGTTATCATCAGCGAAAGCCACGAACGGTCGGAGCATCGCGGCTTCATTGCCGAAATCGCCAAACGGTTACGACCGCTGGGCTATGACATGCTGGCCATTGAAACGCTGTCGAACCCGCGACCCGATACGCCAGAGAAATATCTTCCCGCGTTCATAAGGCAGCCGGAATTACCCTATTTCGTCGAAAACGACGGCTACTACCTTGCCGAAGCAGGGTTTGGCAGGCTCGGTCGGCTGGCGAAACGGCTCGGTTACCGATTCCTACCTTACGAATATATCGAGGTTGAGGGGCCAATTCCCAAACGCACCCAGGACGAAGCAATCGCCGTTCGCGAAGAAGGCCAGGCCACGCATCTGGCGACGTATCTGCGTGATCGCCCCGGCGCAAAGGTGCTGATCCATGTTGGCTATACCCATGCGGCCGAAGTGCCACGCAGCGACGGCGCAAAGTGGATGGCTACACGGCTGAAGGAAAAGACCGGCATCGATCCGCTCACCATATCCCAAACGGTATGCCGCGGAGGTGGCGACAGGATGGGCTTTGCGGCACTTCCCGCTGACCAGCCGGTTGGCACGTTCGATTTGCTGGTCGATCACCCTGCCGCCCGATTTATCCTTGGGCGGCCCCAATGGCGGGCACAGGCGGGCGACAAGGCGGTGCCCATCCCCCGCGAACTTTACCCGAAAACGGGCTGGCGCGTCGTTGAAGCGCGCCCGGTGGGTGAGCCGATCAACGCCGTGCCGATGGACCGGGTAGCAATTCGTCCGGGCGAAAGTATCGCGCTGATGCTGCCCCCCGGGCGCTACTCTTTGCGGGTGATAAATGTATCGCAAAGCGCCACGCCAAGCCCGACGCCCCCGGAATGATCGCCACGAATTGACATGCCCATGAAGTTATTTTTCGATGGCGGATGCAGGCCCAATCCCGGCGCAATGGAAACCGCCGTGGTCGCGCAAGGGCGGGTCTTTGTGCGGCAGGATATCGGGCAGGGCAGCAGCTTTGATGCAGAATGGCTGGCGCTGATCCATGCGGTTGAGGTGGCTGTGGAGATTGGTGCCAGCGATGTGGTGCTGCTGGGCGATGCCGCGACGGTCGTCGATCAGGCCACCGGGCGGACGAAGTGCCGGGGCGTCGCGATTGGCTATCGCGCGCGGTTTCTGGGGAGCATCCCCGCAACGCTGGCCGTGCGGGTGCGGCAGATAAAGCGCACCCAGAATCTGGCGGGGATTGCACTGGCGCGGCACCACGACCGGTGAGCGACCTGCCCGTCCTCTACAGCTTTCGCCGCTGCCCCTATGCGATGCGCGCGCGGATGGCGTTGCTGGTGAGTGGCACGGCGGTTGAGCTGCGGGAGGTGGCGCTGCGCGACAAGCCAGCCGAGATGATCGCGGCCTCCCCCAAGGCGACGGTGCCCGTGCTGGTGACGGATGACGGGACGGTGATCGACGAAAGCATCGATATCATGCGCTGGGCGCTGGCGCGGAACGACCCGGATGACTGGTTCGCGGGCGACGATGCGGCGTTGATTTCGGCCAATGACGGTGCGTTCAAGCACCACCTTGATCGCTACAAATATCCCGATCGCCACGGTGTCCACGCGCAGGACCATCGCAGCGCCGGGCTGGCGATGTTGCACGATCTGGATGCGCGGCTGTCAACGCACGCCAATCTGTGCGGCGATGCTCCCGCACTGGCCGACATCGCGATCATGCCGTTCGTGCGGCAATTCGCGGCGGTGGATGCGGATTGGTTCGCGGCACAAACGCTGCCCCGGCTGCAGGCCTGGCTGATCCGCCACGCGACGTCTGCGCTGTTTGATCAGGCGATGCTGCGCGTAAAGCCCTGGGTGCCCGGCGACCCCGTGGTGATGCTCACGCGCCGAGACTGGTCGCCACCGCCTCCGCCACTTTGATGCCGTCCACCGCGGCGGACAGGATGCCGCCTGCATAGCCCGCGCCCTCACCGGCCGGGAACAGCCCCCTGGTGTTCAGGCTCTGCAGATCATCGCCCCGGGTGAATCGCACGGGGGATGATGTGCGCGTTTCCACCCCCGTCATCACGACATCTGGATGATCATAACCGGGTATCTGCCGCCCGAACACCGGGATCGCCTCTCGCATCGCGGAGATGGCGTACTCAGGCAGGCATTCGGCCAGATCCGTCATCGTCACGCCGGGCTTATAGGAAGGCGTGACCGCGCCGAGCTTGTCGGAGGGCCTGCCAGCCAGAAAATCGCCGAGCAATTGCGCAGGTGCATGATAGCTCGATCCGCCCGCCAGAAAGGCGCGTGATTCCCAATGTCGCTGGAAATCCAGTCCCGCCAGCGGATCACCGGGGTAATCGCGCGCCGGATCAATCGCGACGACGAAGCCTGAATTGGCGTTGCGTTCGTTGCGGGAATATTGGCTCATGCCGTTGGTGGCGACGCGGCCTTCCTCCGACGTTGCGGCGACCACGGTGCCGCCGGGGCACATGCAGAAACTGTAAACGGTGCGCCCGTTCGAGCAGTGATGCGAGATGTGATATTCCGCCGCACCCAGCACCGGATGCCCGGCGTGAATGCCGAACCGCGACCGGTCGATCCAGCTTTGCGGGTGCTCGATCCGGACGCCGATGGAAAACGGCTTGGCCTCCACAAACACGCCGGCTGCGTGCAGCATCGCAAAACTGTCCCGCGCGCTGTGGCCGATGGCGAGCACGACCCGGTCTGCCGCCAGATAGTCGCCATTGTGCAAATGCAGCCCGCGCACACGCCGCTCGCCGGTGGAATCTGTGGCGATGTCGATGCCGTCCACGCGCGTTTCGAATCGATATTCGCCGCCCAGGGCTTCAATCGTCGCACGGATGTTTTCCACCATCGTCACCAGCCGGAACGTGCCGATATGCGGATGCGCCTCGGTCAGGATTTCAGCGGGCGCCCCTGCCTTCACGAATTCGGTCAGCACCTTTCGATCGAGGTGCCGGTTATCCTTGATCCGGCTATAGAGTTTGCCGTCGGAAAAAGTCCCCGCGCCG
>JBBQDD010000247.1:0-3933 GCA_038319335.1 Sphingomonadales bacterium | reverse complement strand
AAACGATCCCCAACGCCAGCACGCGACGCTTTGTGGTCGCAAGCATGAAAGCCGCTGCCGCTGCGATCAGCCCGAGCGCAAAAAACTGCGGCCCCGCGGCCAGCGGGCACATGATCGCCAGCGGCACCGACAGTGTATATTTCATCATCCGCTGGGTCGCCGCATCGGCCCGGGCCAGATTGCCCCATTCGCCCAGCATCACCAGCCCGATGATCGTAATAACCAGCCAGAACGCAAAGCCCCCCGCCCACAGGATCGCCAGCGCAAAGCCCACCATCGCCAGCCCCGCTGTGGTGCGGGTCGCGAGTTCGCGTCGCCGGTCAGTCGGGTCAGCGCCGCTCACAGGCCCCCAAAGCGACGCTGACGCCGCCCGAATGAGGCAACGGCATCCGCCAGTGCCGCTTCGTCGAAATCGGGCCATAGCGTGTCGACGAACAGCAATTCGGAATAGGCCGCCTGCCACAACAGGAAGTTAGACAGCCTATGCTCACCCGATGTGCGGATCATCAGGTCGAGCGGGGGCAGATCGCTGGTGTCGAGCAGTTGTTCGATCGCCGCCTCGTCAATCGCGTCGATGTCGATATCCCCCGCCACGGCCCGCCGGGCCAGCGTGCGCGCGGCGGCGGCCAGTTCGGCATGGGAACCATAATTCAGGGCAATCACCAATATGGGGCCGTTGTTCACCGCCGTCCGCGCCAGCGCATCATCGACCAGCGCCACGATATCAGGGGAAAATCGGCTGTAATTGCCAATCACGCGCAACCGAACATTCTCCCGCACCAATTCATCCAGGTCGCTGCGGATGAACAGGCGGAGCAAGCCCATCAGGTCGCCAATCTCCTCATCCGGGCGACGCCAGTTTTCGGATGAAAAGGCGTAGAGCGTCAGCGCCTCTATCCCCAGCGTCCGGGCCGCACGGGTCACGCGCCGAACGGCGGCCACGCCCTGCCGATGCCCCTCGATCCGGGGCAGGAATCGCTGCTTTGCCCAGCGGCCATTGCCATCCATGATGATCGCAACATGGCGCGGCAATGCGCCCGCCCCGCCGTCCGTTTCCGGTATCTTGGCGGGCAAGGGCATCACTTACTCAGAATTTCCTTTTCCTTCGCGCTGGCGGCGGCGTCGATATCGGCGATCGTCGCGTCTGTCAGTTTTTGCACCTCGGTCTCATGGCGCTTGCGCTCATCTTCGCTGATCAGGTGCTTTTTTTCATCGGCCTTCAGGCTTTCCATCCCGTCACGGCGCACATTGCGTGCGGCGATCCGCGCTTTTTCCGCGTATTGCCCGGCCAGCTTGGCCAGTTCCTTGCGGCGTTCCTCGGTCAGGTCCGGGATCGGAATGCGCAGCGTGGTGCGATCGACAATCGGGTTCAGGCCCAGTCCGGCGGAGCGGATCGCCTTGTCGCACGGCCCGACATTGCTCTTGTCCCACACCTGCACCGAAAGCATCCGCGATTCAGGCGCCGAAACGGTCGCCACCTGGTTCAGCGGCATGTGTGATCCGTACACCTCCACCGTCACCGGATCGAGCAGTGAGGTGCTGGCGCGGCCCGTGCGCAGGCCAACCAGATCGCCCTTCAGCGCTTCAACGCTGCCGGCCATCCGGCGTTCAAGATCGGCCTTGTCATATGCGGCCATGTTACTTCTCCGTATGCTCGGTCTGGTTATTGACGATCGTCGACGTGCCCTCGCCGCGCAGCACCCGGGCCAGATTGCCCATTTCGCGGATGTTGAACACGACGATCGGAATATCATTGTCGCGGCAAAGCGCCACCGCGCTGGCATCCATCACCTTCAGATCGTCCGACAATACACGAGAAAAAGTGAGCTGTTCATACCGAACGGCATTGGGGTCGATCTTGGGATCGGCGTTATACACCCCATCGACGCTGGTGCCCTTGAACAACGCATCGCAGCCCATTTCGGCCGCGCGCAGAGCCGCACCGGAATCGGTGGTGAAATAGGGGCTGCCCGTGCCCGCCGCGAAAATGACGACGCGGTTCTTTTCCAGATGGCGCTCGGCCCGGCGGCGGATCACCGGCTCGCACACCGCCGCCATCGGGATGGCAGACTGTACCCGCGTTTCCACGCCCAGATTTTCCAGCGCATCCTGCATCGCCAGCGCGTTCATGACGGTGGCGAGCATCCCCATATAATCGGCGGTCGCGCGGTCCATGCCCTTGGCGGCACCCGCCATCCCGCGAAAAATGTTGCCGCCGCCAATCACCAGGCACAGCTCAAACCCGGCGTCCTTGGCCTGCTTCACCTCGCCCGCCACACGAGCGACGGTCGCCGGATCGATCCCGAAGGTCTGATCGCCCATCGCTGCCTCTCCGGACAGTTTGAGCAATATACGCTTGAAAGGCCGTATGGTCATGGATCCAACTTGCGCTTGGGCGGGGAAGCGGCGCGACCTTAGTAGGCCCCTCCCACTGTGCCAAGCACTCATCCCGCGAAGGGGGCGTCCATTACAGGACCAGGGATTTCAGGATCGGGCATTTCAGATCCGACCCGGGGCCAGCCATCACATCGTGAGGCTGGAAGAGTTCATCCGAAAAAGGGGCGTGCCAACCGCGTCGGCACGCCCCTAATTTCGATCAGTTTACGCCAGCGGCGGCGGCGACTTCTGCTGCAAAGTCGCTGACTTCGCGTTCAATGCCTTCGCCAAGCTGGAACCGGACATAATCCGTCAGCTCGATGGGGGCACCGGCTGCCTTGGCGGCATTGGCGACGACGTCGGCGATCTTGGTCTTGCCGTCCATCACCAGCAGCTGGCTGACGAGCGCGTTTTCCTTGCGGTACTTGGCGATCGCGCCGTCGACCATCTTGGCGACGATATCGGCAGGCTTGCCGCTCTCGGCTGCCTTTTCGGTCGCAATCGCGCGCTCACGCTCAACCACATCGGGGTCAAGGCCATCCTCATGCAGCGCCAGCGGGAAGGCAGCGGCGATGTGCATCGCGATCTGCTTGCCCAGCGGCACCAGCACATCGGCGCTGGCCGTGCTTTCCAGCGCGACCAGTACGCCGATCTTGCCCAGGCCAGGTGCGGCTGCGTTATGAACGTAAGGAACGACGGCACCGTTCGTCACTTCCAGGCGCTTGGCGCGGCGCAAATTCTGGTTCTCACCAATCGTCGCGATGTTGTTGGTCAGCACTTCCTCAACGGTCTTGCCGCCCAGATGCGCCGCCTTGATCACGTCGATCGAATCGCCCAGCTCAAGCGCCACCGACGTCACGTCGCGGACGAACGTTTGGAACTGCTCGTTCTTGGCGACGAAATCGGTCTCGGAATTCACCTCCACCGCAGCGCCGCGGGTGCCGGACACTTCAACGCCAATCAGCCCTTCAGCTGCGGTGCGGCTTGATTTCTTGGCGGCAGAGGCAAGGCCCTTGGTGCGCAGCCAATCCATGGCGGCTTCCATATCGCCGTTCGCTTCGGTCAATGCCTTTTTGCAGTCCATCATGCCCGCGCCGCTTTTTTCGCGCAGATCCTTGACGGCGGCGGCTGTGATCTCGGCCATGTTTTACGTCCTTATCTTTGATGAATATGGTTTTGAACGGGGGAAGGCTTGCGCCCTACCCCGTCCATATTTCAGTTCGGCGACGCCTATCAGGCGTCGAGCTGTTGCTCGCCCTCGACAGCCGTTTCCGGCGTGGTGGCAGCGGCGACCATTTCAGCCGCCAAAGCTGGATCCGCTGCGGCTTCAACCGGTGCTTCCTCAACGACGACGGCCAGAGCCTCCTCGGCGGGTGGCTCGTCCATCGCGCCCAGATCACGGCCGCTTGCAGCCTGCTGCTGCTGACCACCGCGCGTCGCGGCGATTGCAATCGCTTCGCAGTACAGGCGGATCGCGCGGCTGGCGTCGTCATTCGCTGGAACCGGGAACGCGATGCCATCAGGCGAGACGTTCGAATCGAGGATCGCGACGACCGG
>JBBQDD010000246.1:0-3988 GCA_038319335.1 Sphingomonadales bacterium | reverse complement strand
GCTGAACATTCCCGCCAACCTGCAGATTTTTGGCAAGCTGGACCCCAATGTCCGCAAGCCGACGGCAATCGTGAACGATGCGGTGATTACGGGCACGGACGTTGATCAACGCGTCGCGCTGATCATCGCGGCCAACAATGTGAAGCCGACCGACGCCGATCGCGAACAGCTGCGCCGCCAGGTGCTGAGCGGGCTGATTGATGAGACGCTGCAGATTCAGGAAGCCAAGGCTTCCGAGGTCACGATCACCAAGGAAGAAATTGATCGCGGGTTTGCGGGCGTCGCGCGCAGTTTCAACAAGCCAATTCCCGAACTGCGCATTTACCTCCGCCAGATCGGATCGTCGGAGCGCTCGCTGCGCCGCCAGATCGAGGCAGAGCTTGCCTGGAGCCGCTATCTGCGCCGCAAGGTGGAACCGTTCATCAATGTCGGCGATACCGAAGTTGAGGGCATTTTGAAGCGGTTGCAGGCCAATCAGGGCTCCGAAGAGTTTCACGTCAAGGAAATCTACCTGACGGCAAGTGCCGATCGCGAACAGCAGATCGTATCCGAAGCCCGCGCGCTGATGGCAACCATCCAGAAGGGCGAAAAGCCGTTCGAGCAAGTCGCGCAGGAACGTTCCGAGGCAACGACGCGGGCGGTGGGCGGCGATCTGGGCTGGGTTCGCGCCGGGCAGCTGCCAGAAACGCTTGCGCAGGCAGCGGTGGAAATGAAGGTCAACCAGCTCGCCGGGCCAGTGCCGGTGCCGGGCGGCTATTCGATCCTGTACCTGGTCGATACGCGCAAGGTGGGCACCGCCGATGTGCGTGATGCGGTGCTGAACCTCCGCCAGATCAGCCTTGGCTTCAAGGCGGGCATCACCCAGGCCGAGGCGACGGAAAAGGTCGCGGCATTTGCCAAGATGACCCAGGCGATCAAGGGCTGCGGCGACGTGGCAAAGGCAGCGGCGTCATTCGGGGCCGAAGTGGTCGACAATCCTTCGGTACGGGTCCGCGATCTGCCGGCGCAGTTGCAAGATCTGATGCTGGCGCTGCAAATCGGCGAATCAACCCCGCCATTCGGATCGCCTACGGACGGCGTGCGTGCGCTGGTGCTGTGCGGTCGCGACGATCCGAAATCGGCGGCACTGCCCAGCATGGAGCAGGTGCGTTCGCAGATGGAGCAGCGCGGCGTGAACCTGCGCGCCGATCACAAGCTGCGCGATCTTCGACGCGACGCCGTCGTCGAATATCGCTGATCGGCGGATGATAGCGCCGATCGCCGTTTCGATGGGCGATCCTGCAGGGATCGGCCCGGAGATTGTCGCGAAGGCATGGGCGTTGCGGACGCTGCATAATCTGCCGCCATTCTTCGCGGTGGGCGATGTCCGCGCCATTGAAAAAGTGTGGGATGGCCCGGTTGAACGGGTGAGCGAGCCAGGCGATGTGGCGGGCCTGTTTGCCACCGCGCTGCCGGTGTTGTCAGTGCAGGATGCCGGTCAGATTAACCCCGGCCACCCCGATGTCGATGGGGCACGCTGTGCGCTCCACGCGCTGGAACTGGCGGTCGGGCTGACGCGCTCGGGCGCGGCAGGCGCGCTGGTAACGGGGCCGGTATCAAAGGCGCAGCTCTATCATATCGGCTTCACGGATCCGGGGCAGACCGAGTTCGTCGCTGAACGATGCGGCATCTCGCGCGAGAATACGGTGATGATGCTCGCCGGCCCCACGCTTCGGGTCGTGCCAATCACCACACACATGCCACTGAATGACGTGGCAGCGATTCTAACCATCGATCTAGTGATGGCCAAGGCGCGGGTAACCGCGCGCGGGCTTACCCGGAATTTCGGGATTGAAAACCCCCGCCTGGCGCTCGCCGGGTTCAATCCGCACGCCGGCGAACAAGGCGCGATGGGGCGCGAGGAGATCGACATCCTGATGCCCGCAGTCGCGCAATTGCAAGAGGAAGGGATCGACATCATCGGGCCGCTTGCGGCGGACACGATGTTTCACCCGCGTGCACGGGCCCGATTTGATGCGGCGCTGTGCTGTTATCATGATCAGGCGCTGATCCCGTTGAAGACGCTGCATTTCGACGATGGCGTCAACATCACGCTTGGCCTGCCGATCGTGCGGACGTCGCCTGATCACGGCACCGCGTTCGACATTGCCGGCAAGGACCTGGCCCAGCCCGGCGCGACCATCGCCGCGATCCACCTTGCCGCCAGCGCCGCCAACCGCCGCGCCGAATTCGGGTGACGATGCTGCCGCCGCTGCGTGAGGTGATCGCGCGGCATGGATTGCAGGCAAGCAAGGCGCTGGGGCAGAATTTCCTGCTCGACGGCCAGTTGCTTGGCCGGATCGCCCGCATTCCGGGCGACCTGGACGGTGCCGAGGTGTTTGAGGTCGGCCCCGGTCCGGGCGGCCTGACGCGGGCTTTGTTGGCGGCAGGCGCGCGCGTTACCGCGGTCGAGCGCGATCGCCGCTGCATGCCCGCACTCGCCGAACTGGGCGACGCCTATCCCGGCAAGCTGCGCGTGATTGAGGAAGACGCGATGGCGGTCGATGCGCCCGCGCTGTTCACCGGATCGCCGCACATCGTGGCGAACTTGCCCTACAATATCGGCACCGCGCTGCTGGTCAGCTGGCTGTCCGCCCCCTGGGCACCGTGGTGGCAAAGCCTGACGCTGATGTTCCAGAAGGAAGTCGCCGACCGGATCGTCGCCACGATCGACAGCGAACATTATGGCCGGCTGGCGGTGCTGGCGCAATGGCGCACCACCGCCCGCATCGCGATGGCGGTGCACCGATCCGCCTTCACCCCGCCGCCCAAGGTGATGTCCGCCGTCGTTCACCTGACCCCGCTGGAAAGCCCCGCTGGCGTGCCGCTCGCCATGCTGGAACAGATCACCGCCGCCGCGTTCGGCCAGCGCCGCAAGATGCTGCGCCAAAGCCTGAAAAGCGTGCCCGGCGCGGTCGATGCGCTGGAAGCGATGGGGATCGCTGCAACGCGGCGGGCGGAAACAGTGAGCGTGGCGGAGTTTGTGGCGCTGGCAAGGGTGCTTGCGGCGGCACGGGGATGAAAGCCCAGAGCAGACAGCGTAAAATCTGAATCGTCATTGCGAGCGTCGCGAACGCATCCAGCGTGCTGCGCGCGGTGAAGCTGGATTGCTTCGCTACGCTCGCAATGACGGCAGTGATGCAAAATTAGCGCGAGATGGGGTAGTGTCTCAGTTTGAATTTTGAGGGATCGGCTGTCGCATCCGCCGCTCGCTTCCTATATGCTTAGCACAAAGTATGGAGGCGATAGATGCGCGGTATTTGTAGGGTTGTGAAGAATGGCGACGTCGTTGGCGTGATGGTCGCAGACGACCAAGACGTTACCAGTACGATGACGGCTGAGGAATACGTTGACGAGGATATTGCGCCACCGCTGAGTGCGTTGGACGTCTGCGCTGAAATGGGCGACGATGCCTAAAGGCCCCAACGGCGAGAAGCGTCCCGCAGACGCAATCGGGCTGGCCGTGATGATCGGCAAGATCGCCACTGGCGAAATAGAAGAAGCTAAGGTCGAACCCGTTTCTTCACGCGCCGTGGGGGCGAAAGCTCGCTCTGAGAGCCTTTCTGCGGAGCGTCGGGCTGAGATTGCTCGGCGGGCGGCTGCTGCGAGATGGCAATCGAAGGATTGAGGATGATTTTGCGGGTTATTATATTTGTCCAGCCCAAGTCTTCTGAACCAAAATCCATACAGAATACCCCCTCACCATCAATGGTTAGGTCGATTCTTGGCGTAACAATAACCCCATCATCTAGGGCAGCAGGAAAATTGAGCCTCGTTTTAAGTAAAGCCTTATGATCGCCGGGGCCAGATAGTCTAAGGCCCATCTCATGCTGTCCTGGCTTTAACGATCCAACCTCCATAAAACATGCAATTGCAATATTGCCTGGTATTTGCGAAACTTGAATAGTATCACCAGAGTAAACGCCGACTAAAGTGTGCTTACCGAGCC
>JBBQDD010000245.1:0-4049 GCA_038319335.1 Sphingomonadales bacterium | reverse complement strand
CGATAATCGCTGCGGCGAGCGCGGTCGATTAGCGCCAAAAAACGCGCAAAAAGGGTGCATTTTTGGCGCTTAAGGTCACATAAAACACCGCCATGGGGCACCAAAACGTGACCTTAAGCGCGAAAAATACGTGGTCTTGCGAGCGGCATGATGGCCGGCTGGTGGCAAATGTCGACAATTTGGATGAGCGGATCGCCCCCGCGACGGGACGAAGGCTGAGAACTCGGCAAAACGCGCCAATGCAGGAAATCGGTAGTGGCTTGGTTGTCCCCGCCCGCCGATCTACCCCGAGTAGCGCGCCTTCAGCATCGCCCAGCTTGCGCGCAGGCCCAGCGCATCGCCGCCCTTTGGCCGCCCCGGCTTGGCGACGGGTCGCCAGGCAAAGGTATCCAGATGCACCCAGGGCGTGCCCGCAGGCACGAACCGGCGCAGGAACAGCGCGGCGGTAATCGATCCGGCAAAGCCGCCCTCAGGCGCGTTGACCATATCAGCGATGTCCGAATTCAGCATGTCGTCATAACCGTCCCACAGCGGCAGCCGCCATAGCGAGTCGCCCACGTCGCGCCCCGCGGCCACCATCGCCTCTCCCAGTGCATCGTCATTGGCGAAAGTGGCGGGCAGATCAGGGCCAAGTGCCACCCTCGCCGCACCCGTCAGCGTGGCAAAATCCAGGATCATATCGGGGTTGTGTTCGCCCGCCAGCGTCAGCGCATCGCCCAGGATCAGCCGGCCCTCGGCATCGGTATTGGTGTTCTCCACCGTCAGCCCCGCGCGGGTCGGCAGGATATCGCCAGGGCGGAAGGCGTTGCCCGCAATCGCGTTTTCCACCGCCGGGATCAGCAGGTGCAGCCGCACTTTCAACCGGCTGGCCATGATCAGGCCGGCCAGCGCCAGCGCATGCGCCGCGCCGCCCATATCCTTTTTCATCAGCCGCATGCCCGACGAGGGCTTGATATCCAGCCCACCCGAATCGAAACACACGCCCTTGCCGACTACCGCCAGCCGGGGATGGGCGGGATCGCCCCATTCCAGTTCAATCAAACGCGGCGCGCGGTCGCGGCTCGCCGCCTGGCCGACGATATGGATCATCGGAAACCCCTGCGCCAGCGCATCGCCGCGCGTGACGGTGATGGTCGCGCCGTATTGCGCCGCCAGCGCCGCCGCCTCACCCTCAATCTCCGCCGGTCCCATGTCGGATGCGCCGGTGTTCACCAGATCGCGCACCTTGGCCGTCGCTTCTGCCAGCCTCACGGTTTCTTCGATGCGTGCAGGGTCGCTGGTCAACAGCACGCGCGGGGCGGCGGGATCGGGCTTCAGATAGCGATCGAACCGGTGCTGGGCGAGCATCCAGCCAAGCCCTGCGGCGCCGACCGGCCCGTCCTTCAGGCGGTACGTGCCCTCCGGCAGCACATCGCCTTGCGAGGCGATCCGCCAGGGGGAGCTTTCCGCCTCGTTACAGATCAGCAGCGCGTGCCAATCCTCTGCTGCGTCGCCCGGCAGGATCGCGCGATTGCCAGCCTTACCGGTGATCTTGTGCGCCGCCACTGCGCTTCGGATCCTGGGGGGCTGTTTGGCCAGCCAATCCGGAAAAGAATCGGGACGGACCACTTCAATCAGGCGCGCAGGCTGGCCACGATCGGGCTGCAGCAGTGCCGAAAAATCTGTCATTGCGCGGGCATCACCAAAAACTGCTCAAACCGGCCATTGTCGCCGGGTTCGCTATAGGTGATGATGTTCAGCGTCTGGCCTTCGTACACCACTTTGTAGTTGCGATTGACGAAGCCGCCGCGCAACCGCGGCTTGCGCACCGCCTCGAACGATTTGGGCTCGCCAAGCGCGGTCAATGACTGGCGGTAATCGCCCAGCGCGACATCAGTGAAATAATAATTGGAATTCTCGGTCATCAAGCTGCGATCAAGCGTGCCGCTGCGCAGCATGTCGAACAGCCTGCGGGCCGCCGCCGTCCTGGCCGCTTCGGCGGTGTCACCGGGGGCAGCGGCAGGGGCGGGCGGCAGGATCAGATCAGTGATCTTGCCGGCAATGGTGGTGAAGGCGTTGCTGAAATCGGCGTTGACCAGCACGATCACGGCGGCCTTGTCGTCCGGGAAAACGATGTTTTCCGACAGGAAGCCAACCGCCTCTCCACTATGTTCGACAAAGCGTCGCCCGTTCGCGGTGCCGACAGATACGCCAAGCCCGTAAGCGGTCATGGTGCCGTCGGCCAGCTTCGTGGGGGTTTCCTGCGCAGCCCAATCATCCGCGGGCAGCAGCGTGCGGTTCATCCGCGCGATATCCCATTTGGCCAGATCGGTGGCGGCCATCGACAATTCACCCGCCGCAAACAGCCAGCCCGCCGCCGCCGGTTTTTCCACCCGCACCGGCCCCAGCGCAAACCGCTGATAGCCTTGCGGATAATTGGGGCCGATTGCGCTATCCTGGTTGATCGCCTTCATGTTCAGCGGCTTGAAAACATTTTTCTGGAGGAACGCGAGCAGCGGCATGCCAGCGACTTTTTCAACAACCATGCCGGCCACGACATAGCCGGTGTTCGAATATTGCCACGCCGTGCCCGGCACATAGTCCAGTGGCTTCTTTGCCCAGCGATCGACAATGCCCTGCGGCGTGGTGGGGGTGGCCATGGCGGCAAAGCTATAATCCTGTGGCCAGTAATCCTGCAGGCCCGATGTGTGGTTCAGCAACTGCCGAAGGGCAATCTTGTCGCCGTCGCTGATGCCGGGCACATATTTTGCCACCTTGTCGTCCAGGCTCAGCTTGCCCTGATCCTCCAGCAGCAACAGCGCGGCGGCGGTGAACTGCTTGGATACCGACGCGATCTGGTATGGCGCGTCGACTCGCGCGGTGGTGATCACCTCCGACTGCTTGCCATAAGCCTTGGCGAACACGATTTCCCCGCCCCGCACGATGGCGATGGAGGCTGAGGGCACGCCGCTGCTCGCCAGGCTTTGCGCGACGATCGCGTCAATTTTTGCGGCTTCAGCTGCGGTGATCGCCTGTGCAGACAGCGTAGCGGGCAGGGTGGCGACGAACAGCGCCGCAACGGGAAGGGCAAGACGAAGGCGCATGGAATGAAGCTTTCGTGACGGTGTGATGGCGCGACATTACAGAAGCGGCGGCGCGGCGCCAGAGGGGCGCTTGCCCAAATCACCCGGTCCGCTAGGTTGGCGGGAGCAGATCCGATAACCGGACGCCCCAGATGAGGAACCGTCAATGCAGCCAATAAGCGTGCGCCAGATCTCCACGGCGCTGATCCTGGCGGCAGCGGCGGCGCTGGGGATCGTCGCGATCCTGAGCGTGCTGGGGCCGAACTGGGCGCAATATGCGCCCGCCACCTGCACCACCACGCGCTGTTTTTGTGAAATGCCGCGCGTTGGCGCGTTGATCGTGCAGCCAGCCAACAGCTGGTCATCCTATGGCTATGTGTTTGCCGGTTTTTTGATGATCGTGCTTGCCCATGGGCGCCAATGGTCATCCGCCATGCCGCGCAGCGCCGCCACGATGTTTGGGATCACCGCGATTTCGGTGGGGCTGGGCTCCGTGCTGCTGCACGCGACGCTGACCTTGTGGGGCCAGTTTTTCGACGTGCTCGGCATGTATCTGGTCGGATCGTTCATGCTGGTGAGCGCGCTGTCGCGCTGGCTGCGCATTCCCGATGGCCGGGCGATCCTGCTCTATGTGGCGGTGTGTGCGGCGCTGACCACCGCGCTGATCATCGAACCCGAAGTGCGGCGCTGGCTGTTCCTGGTGCTGCTGGTCACGGCGATCATCGTCGAAATGGGTTTTGCCCGCCCCAAGCGGATGGGCGTGGTGGTGGGCTTTTACCGGGCCGGGATCGTCGCCAAGGCGGTGGCCTTCACGATCTGGAACCTGGACCAGAATGGCATCGTCTGCGCACCGAACAGCCTGTTCCAGGGCCATGCCGTGTGGCACCTGCTGGGCGCCACATCGATTTTCCTGACCTTCAGCTATTATCGCAGCGAACGGCCCGGCACGCCAAGCTCCAACACGCCTAGCTGACGCGTGTCAGGCTG
>JBBQDD010000244.1:0-4050 GCA_038319335.1 Sphingomonadales bacterium | reverse complement strand
GGTGGTCCAGCCCGGTAAGGTGGCGCGGCAGACGACGCGATTCTTCGCCGGCGCCAAGGAAGTGCGCCTGATCGATAAATATCAGGACCAGGGCAATATCGTCAATTTCGACAAGGCGATCGACTGGGGCTGGTTCCGCATCGTCGAAAAGCCGATCTTCTATTATCTCGATTTCCTGTTCCGCCTGATCGGCAATTTCGGCGTCGCGATCATCCTGCTGACGGTCACGATCCGGGGGCTGTTGTTCCCGATTGCCCAGCGCCAGTTTGCGTCCATGGCGAAGATGAAGGCGATCCAGCCTAAGATGAAGCTGCTGCAGGAACGCTACAAGGACGACAAACCCCGCCAGCAGCAGGAAATCATGGCGCTGTACAAAACCGAAGGCGTAAACCCGCTGGGCGGCTGCGGCCCCACTCTGTTGCAGATTCCCATCATGTACGCGCTGTACAAGGTGCTGCTCCTTTCCACCGAAATGCGGCACCAGCCGTTCGTGCTGTGGATCCGCGATCTCTCTTCGCCTGATCCGTTGACGCCCATCAACCTGTTCGGCCTGTTGCCGTTCACCCCGCCGGTGTTCATCGCGATTGGCATCATCCCGATCCTGCTCGGCATTTCGATGTACTTCCAGTTCAAGCTGAACCCCGCGCCAATGGACGAAGCCCAGAAGCAGGTCTTCGCGATCATGCCCTGGATGCTGATGTTCGTGATGGCACCGTTTGCAGTGGGCCTGCAGCTTTACTGGATCACGTCGAACGTGCTGACGATCCTGCAGCAGCGGTTGCTCTATGCCCGGCATCCCGAAATGCTGGTGCCGGCAACGAAAAAGTGACCGTAAATGGCTGAATTTGATGAAGAGATGATCGAGGCGGCCCGGATAACCTTTGCCGGGCCGATCAGCTTCCTGAAGTCTGCGCCGACGCTGGAGTTCATCCCCGATCCCGACGTGCCCGAAATCGCGTTTGCGGGGCGATCAAACGTCGGCAAATCGTCGCTGTTGAACGCGCTCACCGGGCGCAATTCGCTAGCGCGCACATCGAACACGCCGGGCCGCACGCAGGAACTGAATTTCTTCGATGTCGGTGATCCGCTGAAGCTGCGGCTGGTCGACATGCCGGGCTATGGCTTTGCGAAGGCGCCCAAGGACATGGTCAAGAAATGGCGTTTCCTGATCAATGATTTCCTGCGCGGCCGGCAGGTGCTGAAGCGCGTGCTGGTGCTCGTCGATTCGCGCCACGGGCTGAAGGATGTTGACCATGAGATCATGGAAATGCTCGACAAGGCAGCCGTCAGCTATCGCCTGATCCTGACCAAGGCAGACAAGATCAAGCCGACCGAGTTGCTGAAAATCACCGAAGCAACCGCCGCCGAAGCACGCAAGCGGCCCGCGGCCCACCCCGACATCATGGCGACGTCGAGCGAAGTTGGCTTTGGCATTCCGGAACTGCGCGCCGCGGTTATCGAGGCTATTGGGTAGGCTGGCCCGATAGCCCGCCGTTTTTAGCAACTTCCGTCATTGCGAGCGCAGCGAAGCAATGACGATTGGTGTTGCTGCAAGACGATTGAACGGCCGATCGCCGGGGCAGCAACCGCCACCCCGGCGTCTGACACTACCGCTTACCGGAACTTCTTGGTCAGCCGCACGCCGAATTCGCTGCGATCATTGCTCACCACCACGCCAACAAAGCCGCCCTGGTCCAGCCGGCCCTGATCATACACCTTGTTGAAGATGTTGCTGCCGTACACGCTGAACGCCAGGTCGCGGCCTTCGTTTTCGTATTTCAGGTTGAAACCAACCAGGCTGCGCGCGTCGATGACTTCGCTTGCGCGCGCCACCGGCTGGCCGAACTGTTCGCCGCGATAGGAATAATCGCC
Organism: Sphingomonadales bacterium; assembly: GCA_038319335.1. GTDB lineage: Bacteria > Pseudomonadota > Alphaproteobacteria > Sphingomonadales > Sphingomonadaceae > Sphingomonas. The sequence continues at coordinate 2,178 of JBBQDD010000244.1, read as the reverse complement.
CTGCGCGGTGATCGACCCGCCATTTGCCAGCGGGAAGGTGTAGCTGGCCGTCACCGCGCCCGTAAAATCGGGGCTCAGCGCGGTCGGCGCACCCGCCACGGGCACGCCGCCGGTGGGGAAGAAGGCGGGCGGCAGCGAGTTCACGCTGGTGATCTTGCTGTCGAGATAGCCAATCGATCCCTTCAGCCGGAAGCCGCCAAAAGTAACGGTCGATTCCGCCTCAATCCCGCGTGCACGGGCGTCTGCGGCGATGATCACGGTGTTGAACCCGTTCGCATTGATGAACGAATAGGGCAGCCCGCGATCCGAATAGTCCGTGGTGAATGCTGACAGCAGCACGATCCAGTTCGGGGTAATCCGCCCCTTCAGGCCGATTTCATAGTTGGTCGCGGTCGTCTTTGGTGATGCGTTGAACGATGATGGGCCGCCAAAAGGGCGCGGCGTGAAACTGCCCGGCTGATAGCCAAGCTGGATCGTGCCATACACCGATACATTGTCATCGAACTTGTAGGTGATGTTGCCCTGCGCGGTGACCGCATCATAATTGGCGCTGCGCGTTACCGGCCCCGGAAAGCTGGAGAAGCGCGCCGTGGCCCGCTTGTCATCGTTGGAATAGCGCACGCCCGCACCGATCGAGAGCTGATCGGTGATGTTGTAGCTGCCATTGGCATAGGCGGCATAGCTGTTGGTCCGCTGCTGGATGCGGTAATCGCTGAACCCGCCAAAAAAGAATGCCGGTGACGACTGGTTGCTGCCATCCTCGTAATAATAATATAGGCCAGTCACGAAGTTGAATGCGCCGAACTCCCCGTTCAGCTGCAATTCGGTCGACACCTGTTCCGCTTCGCCACGTTCCGGGAAAACGGACTGCCGCGAGATGTTGTCGGTATCGGAAAGGCCGCCGGTATATTTGGTCTGGCGATAGCTGGTGATGAATTTGGCCGAAAGCTCGTCACTCAGCTTCAGTGCTGCGGTGATCGATGCCCCGAACAGATCGAGCGAGGTGGTTTCCAGCCCCGGAACGTCCGTGCCAGAATCATCCGGGCGCACTTGCGTTGCCTGGGTGAAACCCGCGGCAACCGGATCATAGATATCGACCCGGTAGGGCGACTGCCCACCGCGCGACCGGACGAAATCAACCGAGGTCAGGACGGAGAAATCATCGCTGGGCGTCCAGTACGCCGCCGCACGGCCGCTGAAATCATTCTGCTCGCCAATCCGGGCGCTGGGATTGGGGATGTTGACGGCATCGCCCACGCCGTTGCGGCTCTGGTAGCTGCCGTTGATCGAAACCGCGAGCGTGGGGGCAATGCGCGTATCGGCATAGAAGCTGCCATTGATCCGCCCGCGCGACCCAACATGCGCGTCAACCTCCACCGCTTCCTCGCTGCCGGGCTTGCGGGTGATGATGTTGACGGCACCGCCCAGCGTGTTGCGGCCATACAGCGTGCCCTGCGGCCCGCGCAGCACCTCAAGCCGCTCGATATTCTGCAGCGACAGGTTCGATCCGAGCTGACGACCCAGGTACACCCCGTCCAGATACACGCCAACGCCGGGATCAGTGGTGATCAGGTGATCCTGCAACCCGATGGCGCGAATGAAGATCGCGGCCTGCGAGGTGTTGCCGACGCCGTAGCGGCTGATGGTGAGATTGGGGACGTATTTGCCGACATCTTCCAGATTGCGGGCGTTGAGCGACTTGAGCGTCTCGCCGCCGAATGCGCTGATCGCGATCGGGGTATCGAGCACGCTCTCTTCACGCTTGCGCGCGGTGACGACCAGATCGATGCCATTCGCATCAGCGGCCTCCGCCGTAACCGGAGTCTCTGCCGCCGGAGCCGTCTGCGCGGCGGCGGGGGTCGCGGCAATCAGCGCGGCCAGTGCCAATATGGAAACGCTGCCCCACTGGCCTGCCGAGCGACGCCCAAGGCCCATAATCCGCTTTCCGGCAGCAACATTCGTCATCATCATTCTGTCTCCTCGACATGCCCCAATTACGGGCAGCTCATCTGCAACAACCCTTGCGCGTGGCGCGTTCCGGTCGGGCCAAAACCCGCCACCGGCAGCGCGCCATCCTGCGCCAATGCCAAATCCTATCGACATGAATGACAGCACCGCAACGAGATTGTTTCGGATCAATTACAATCACCCTCCGGTGTTGCAGCTTGGCATCAGGTC
>JBBQDD010000243.1:0-4090 GCA_038319335.1 Sphingomonadales bacterium | reverse complement strand
CTATCGCCATGTCGAGCCACGACCGCCAGATATTGAGCGAGCTCGACCGGCAACCCATCGAGGCTATCGACAAGCTGATTGCGCGGGCGAAGGCCAACGAGGACGAGAGTAACGCCAGCCGCCTTCGTATGGCTGCCGTCCTCGCCTTACTCAATCAGGAAAAGGACCGGAGAGCCAAGGCGCAGGGTACCGAACGCGATGCGCCGGGGCCGGGACGGTAACGGTCGTTCACGCCTAAAACTGCCGGTTTGTGCTCTACAGCGTAGCTGGAATCGCGGCCCGGTTTACCCGACTGCCAGCAAATCCTCATAGACGAAGAACAGGCCATTGGCGGACATAGGTTGACCAAAGCCGCCGAACGCCCTGTATAGGCTTCTTAGGGGCGATTTCCGGCTGCAATTTCGCTCCAAAATTAGCACATTGATTAGCACACTAGCGCAGTGCATCTAGTATAACTGTATATTTATCAAGGTGTTAGACCATATTAAACCTGACTCAAAAGCAATTCAAAATCCGGTTCCGAAAGGGGTGTCGGTTCGATTCCGACCGCCTGCACGATTCACCCGCATCGCCGCGTGCCAAAAGATGGGACATCCAGTCGTTGATCACCGGCGCGACACCTTCGACGGCAGCCCTTGATCGCATCTATCCCGTCATCCGGGCCACGCTTGCACGCCCAAGCGCGCGCCCCGTGCCGCTGGTCGTCGGGATTTGCGGATCGCAGGCCAGCGGCAAGTCGACGGTATCGGCACAGCTGGTCGCCCGGTTCACTGCCGAAGGCGTTTCCGCAGCCGCCCTGTCGCTGGATGACCTGTACCTGACGCGGGCCGAGCGCCGCGTGCTGGCCCACACGGGCCACCCGCTGCTGCAAACGCGCGGCGTGCCGGGCACGCATGATATCGGTCTGGGGCTATCCGTTTTCGATGCCTTGGATAGCGGGCAGGGCGGGCTGCTGCCCCGGTTCGACAAGGCGCGGGATGATCGCGCGGCGGTGGCCGATTGGAGCGTTCTGCCGCCGGATACGCAGCTGCTGATTCTGGAGGGCTGGTGTGTCGGGGCGCTGCCGCAAGCTGAGGATGCGCTTATCGCCCCGGTCAACGCGCTGGAGCGCGACGAGGATTCGGATGGCAGCTGGCGACGCTATGTGAACGCCGCGCTGGCGGGCGATTACCAGCGCCTGTTTGCGCGGCTTGATCTGCTGGTGCTGCTGGCGGCACCCGGATTTTCGGTGGTGCGGGATTGGCGGATTGAGCAGGAACAGGGGCTCGCCCTGGTCTCGCGCGCGGATGCTACCGCGTTGATGTCAGTCCCGCAGATCGAACGGTTCATTTTGCATTACCAGCGCCTGACGACGCATATTCTGGCCGAAATGCCCGCCCGCGCTGATCTGGTGCTGCGATTGGCGTCGGATCGGGCGGTGCTGTAGGCGGCAAGGCGGTCGGCTAGCCGCGCGGAAGGCGGATCATGGCGTTCAGGCCACCTTCGGGGCGATTGTGGAGCTCGATATCGCCACTCGCTTCACGCACGATCGCGCGTGCCAGCGCCAGGCCCAGGCCGACGCCGCCGGTATCCCGATTGCGCGACGTTTCCAGCCGGGTGAAGGGATCAAACACCGCCTCAATCTGATCGGCGGGGATGCCCGGCCCCTGATCGGCGACGATGATGCGCACCGTGCGCGCCTCCGCTTCAATGCGCACATCAGCGCTTGTGCCGTATTTTATCGCATTTTCGATCAGGTTCTGCACCGCGCGCCGCATTAGCGATGGGCGCACCGGGGCGATGATGCGGGCGGTTTCCTCAAACGTCACCGGGCTGCCGATCGCCAGAAAATCCTCGACCACGGCATCTACCAGCGCGGTGAGATCAGCCTCGGTAACCGGTTCACTCGGGCGCCCCAGTCGCGCGAGCGACAGGATGTCGTCCAGCGTCCGGTTCATTTCCTCGATCGTTTCAATCATGCGAACGCGGTCAGTATCGTCCTCCACTGATTCAACGCGCACGCGAAGCGCCGCCAGCGGCGTGCGCAGATCATGCCCGATCGCGCCGAGCATCCGGTCCTTTTCATCCAGCATCGCGGTAACGCGCAGCCGCAATGCATTGAACGCGGCGATCACGGAGCGCACATCCTGCGGCCCTGCCTCCTGCAGCGTCGATTGCGGCTCCCCCGGGGTGAAACGCCGGGTCGCCATGGCGAGCGACTGGAGCGGGCGGGAAATCCGCCGCGCGCCCCACAGCACCGGGATGAGCACGACGGCGTACAGGATCAGCGTTTGCGCAATCAGCTGCCACAGCAGCGGCCAGTCGGACCTTGGCCAGGGCGAGCTGAGCACCAGCCAGCCGCGACCCGGCTGTTCCACCGCGATGATCAGTTCCGCGCCGAACCGAGCATAACGTTCCGCCCTGCGTCTGCCAAACCGCTCGACATGATGCCGTCCGTGCGGGAACGGGCGGACATGAGACGCGATCCGGCCCACGGGGACGCCGGCGTCGACCAGCGCGAGCCGTAGCGCCCTTTCGATATCCGGGCGACCGGGAAGGCCCGGCGGGATCGGGTTGGTCGGCAGAATGCGCACCCGCCCGCGTTGCAGATCATCGGGCTGGGTGGCCCCCGGAGCCTGTTCATTGGCATCCACGATCCGCGTCACGGCGGGGCCGACAATCTGTTGCTGCAGGATCTGCTGGCGGCCCTGATAGAGCATGGCAAAGTTGATCGCCTGCGCCACGAACAGGGCAATCGCTACGAGAACGGCAAGCTGGCTTGAAAGGCTGCGGGGCCAGAACCGGATCATTCGGCACGCGCCATCACAACCGGGTGACTTCCGCCGCCAGGGTATAGCCGCCGCCCCATACCGTCTTGATCAGTTCCGGGTTCTTCGCATCCACCTCGATCTTGCGGCGCAGGCGGCTGACCTGGTTGTCGATCGCGCGATCAAAGGCGGCGGCTTCGCGGCCCTGGGTCAGATCCAGCAGTTGATCGCGGGTCAATACCTGGCGCGGGCGAAGCACCAACGCGAGCAGCAGGTTATATTCGCCGGTCGACAGCGCGACGGAAACGCCGCTGCGATCGACCAGCGCCCGCTCGCCCGATTTCAGCACCCAATCGGCAAAGGCGAACGAGCCGGAATCAGGCGCGTGCTGCCGGGCACCGCCATTGGCTGCGCGGCGCAGCACCACTTTGGCGCGGGTCGCGAGTTCGCGCGGGGAGAACGGCTTTACGACATAATCGTCCGCGCCCATTTCCAGCCCGACGATCCGGTCCGTTTCCTCGCTGCGGGCGGTGAGCAGGATGACGGGCAGATCGCTGGTTTCGCGGATGTGGCGGGTCAGGCTCAAGCCGTCCTCGCCGGGCATCATGATGTCGAGGATGACGAGATCGATCGCATAGGCGGCAAGCCGTTTGCGCGCACCGGCGGCATCCCCCGCCTGCGACACCCGAAACCCCTGTTTCTGCAGAAATTGCGCGAGCGGCTCCCGAATGGAGCGCTCGTCATCGACCAGCAGCAGATGGGGGATTTCAGTCATTGATCCGCCTTCTAGCATCATGCGGCGCTTCGCAGAAATGGCCGGGCGGGCAGGGGCAATCGCCCGCCCGGCACAGTCGCTTACTGGCCAGCCGGTGGCGGAGGAGGTGGTGGCGGGGGTGCCATGCCGTCGTGCATCGCCTCAAACTTTGCGCGCATCTGCTGACGCTGGGCGGCAATTTCCGCCTTGTCGACAAAACCGTCAGCATTGGCGTCCAGCTTGGCGAAATGGGCATCGGCCTGGGCGCGAACTTCGTCGCGGGTGATGCGGTTATCATGGTTGGTGTCCGTGCGTTCGAACATCCGCCCGCCCATCGGGCCGCCATCCGGACCGCCGCGCATCATGCCGTGCGGACCGCCCGGGCCACCCGGACCGCGCCAGCCGCCGGGCCCGCCCGGGCCACCGGGACCATGATGCTCGCCGCGCATCTTTTCGTGTGCGGCATCAAGCTCTGCCTCGGTGATCTTCTTGTCGCCGTTGGTGTCGATCTGCTTGAAGTGCGTGTTTTCCTGCGCCGCGAATTCCGTCTTGGTGATTGCCCCGTCGCCATTCGCATCGGCGCGCGCCA
>JBBQDD010000242.1:0-4128 GCA_038319335.1 Sphingomonadales bacterium | reverse complement strand
GATTCGCCAATGTCGCGATTGTCATAGCGGATCACCCGGAACCCGGCCTCCACCAGCGCCGTCACAAACGGTTCGGGCCAGGCGATATGCTGCGTGCCCAGCCCCATGATCAGCAGCAGCGCAGGCCCCGCCGGATCGCCGCATTCTTCATAGTATAAATCGATGCCGTTGACGTGGAGCTTGGGCATGTTTTTCCCCGACCGGTTAGATGACGCGAACGTCAAGCTAGCCGGTTCATCGCGCCTCGTCGACCAGCGCCGTTGCGGTATCGCCCGCCCAGTTCACCCCGCCCAGCATCCGCCACACTTCGCGCCCCTGCGAATCGAACAGGATCGTCGTCGGCAGATTGGCCTGGTAAGCGATGCTGAGCGCGGCCTGCGGATCGCGATATGGCTGGAGCCGCTTGAACTGCGCGTTCCTGAAAAACGGATCGACCTTTGCCGCCCCTTCCAGATCCTGGCTGACGGCCAGCACCGTCAGCTTGCCGTCCAGCCGTTCGGCCAGCCCGTCCAGCGTCGGCATTTCCGCCACGCACGGCGCGCACCACGTTGCCCACAGGTTCAGCAGCACCGGCTTGCCTGCAAAGGCAGCGATCGTGACGGGCTTGCCGGCGGGATCGATGAACTGCAAGTCCGATGCCACCTCCCCCTGATGGCTGCGATCGAGCACACCCATCGCTTCAGGCTTTGATGCGCGCGGCCCCGTGGCGGGTGGCACTTCGTCCGCCAATGGCGCGGATGCGGCGGCGTTTGCTTGCTCCGGGGCGCTCGATTGCCTATCGCAACCGCCGGTCAGCAGCGGCACCATCAGGAGAATCACGATCAGCGGGCGCAGTACCATGTCGGGGGATAGCTCCAATGCGATGTGGGGCGGGCGCTTCGCCGAAGGGCCTGCATCTGTGATGCGCGAGATAAACGCGTCGATCCCCTTCGACAAGCGGCTGTGGCAGCAGGATGTCGCTGCGTCCAAAGCCCATGTCGCGATGCTGGGTGCGACCGGCATTGTTGCAATCGCCGATGCCGAAGCGATCAGCGCCGGGCTGGATGCGGTCGCCGCCGATTACGCCGCCCACGGCGTAGCGGAGGATTACGCGCTGGAAGACATCCATATGCAAACCGAGGCCCGGCTTGCCGACAAGATCGGGCCGGTCGCGGGGCGGCTGCATACCGCGCGATCCCGCAACGATCAGGTCGCGACTGATTTTCGGCTATGGGTGCGCGATGCGATTGACCAGGTCGATGGCGCGCTGGGGGCATTCCAGGATGCGCTGATCGCGCGTGCGGCAGCGCATGCAGACAGCGTGATGCCTGGCTTCACCCATTTGCAAAGCGCCCAGCCGGTAACGCTTGGCCACCATCTGATGGCCTATCACGAAATGATCGCACGTGATCGCAGCCGTTTCGCCGATGCGCGCGTGCGGGGCAACCAGTGCCCGCTGGGCAGCGCCGCGCTGGCGGGCACCGGCTTCCCGATCGACCGGGACATGACGGCCGGCGCATTGGGCTTCGACGCGCCGACCCGCAATTCGCTGGACGGCGTATCCGACCGCGATTTCGCGCTGGATTACCTGATGGCGGCCACCCAGTGCGCGCTGCACCTGTCGCGGCTGGCGGAGGAATTCATCCTGTGGGCGTCGCAGCCCTTTGGCTTTGTCTCGCTCAGCGACCAATGGTCCACCGGCAGCTCGATCATGCCGCAAAAACGCAACCCCGATGCCGCCGAACTGGTGCGCGGCCATAGCGGGCGGATCGCCGGGTGCATGACGGCGCTGGTGATGACGATGAAGGGGCTGCCACTGGCCTATTCAAAGGACATGCAGGACGACAAGCCACCGGTGTTCGAAGCGCATGACCTGCTGGCGCTGTCCATCGCGGCGATGACCGGGATGGTGGAAAGCGCGACGTTCCGCACTGATCGCATGCGTGCGGCGGCAGAGGCCGGCTTTTCAACCGCGACCGACCTGGCCGACTGGCTGGTGCGCGAAGCCGGGCTGCCGTTCCGCGAGGCGCATCATGTGACGGGGCGAGCCGTGAAGCTGGCCGAGGAACACGGCGTTGCGCTGGATCAGCTGGCCATCACCGATTTGCAGGCAATCGATTCGCGGATCGATGCGCGCGTGTATAATGTGTTGAGCGTGGACGCATCAGTGGCGAGCCGTATCAGCGCGGGCGGCACTGCCCCGGTGCAGGTGCGCGCGGCAATCGCGGCGGCGCGGGCGCAGCGGGACGGAGAAAAGGCATGAAGCGATCAATCCTGATAATGGCGCTGGCGCTGGCCGGGTGCGGTTCCGCCAATCAGCTGAAGCCCGGGCCGGGCGTCGCGCTGCCGCCCAAGCCCTATGGTGCCACGGCAACGCCAACCCCGCCGGAGTTGATGCAGCCGAGCAATCAGGCACGCCCGGAACGCAGTGACGAGCTGCTCCGCTCATCCGATGAGCGTCGCGGCGACGAATTCGATCTGCCCCCGTCGCGATGAACAGGCCGCACTGAACACATGGATCATTTTGCCCTGAAGGATGGCGCGCTGCATTGTGAAGGCGTGTCGCTGGAAACCATTGCCGCCACCGTCGGCACCCCCGTTTATGTCTATTCAACCGCGACGTTTGAACGCCATGCGCAGGTGTTTCGCGAGGGGCTGAAGGGTGCCGGTCGCGTCCACCTGGCCTATGCCATCAAGGCAAACCCCAACCGCGCGGTGCTGCGCGTGCTCGCCAACCAGGGATACGGCGCTGATGTGGTGTCGGGCGGGGAGCTGGCGCGGGCATTGTCGGCGGGCATCCCGGCGGCTGACATCGTGTTTTCAGGCGTCGGCAAGACGCGGGATGAGCTTGCGCAGGCGCTGTCTGTGGGGCTTGGCCAGTTCAATCTGGAGCTGGAGGAGGAGGGGCAGGTGCTCGCCGCGATCGCCCATGCCCAGGGGCTGACAGCGCAGGCAACGTTGCGCGTGAACCCGGATGTCGATGCAGGCACCCACGCCAAAATCTCCACCGGCAAGGCAGAAAACAAGTTCGGTGTGCCGATTGATCAGGCCCCCGCAATCTTTGCCCGCCTGGCGGCGCTGCCCGGCATCCGGATGCGCGGCATTGCCATCCATATCGGCAGCCAGTTGAGCACGCTTGATCCGCTGGAGGCCGCCTTTACCCGGATCGGGCGGCTGGTGGCTGATCTGCGCGCATCGGGCCATGCCATTGACCGGGTCGATCTGGGCGGCGGGCTTGGCGTGCCCTATCGCCCTGGTGAAGTGATGCCGAGCCCCGCCGAATTCGGCGCGATGGTCGCCCGCGTCACCCGAGGCTGGGACGTGGAATTGATGTTTGAGCCCGGTCGCGTGATTGCGGGCAATGCAGGCATATTGCTGACGAAAGTGATCTGGGTAAAGCCCGGCGTCACCCACCCCTATGTTATCGTCGATGCCGCGATGAACGATCTCGCCCGCCCCGCGCTGTATGATGCGTATCACGATTTTGTCGCCGTCCGCCCGACCGGCGAGCGGATGATCGCCAATATCGCAGGCCCGGTGTGCGAAAGCGGCGATACATTTGCGATGGGGCGCGACATCGACAGGGTCGTATCGGGCGATCTGGCGATTTTCCGCACCGCAGGCGCCTATGGCGCGACCATGGCCAGCACCTATAACAGTCGCGCGCTGGTGCCCGAAGTGCTGGTGCATGGCGACAAATTCGCCGTGGTGGCAGACCGTATTGCCGCCGAGACAATCCTGGCGGCGGAGCGTTTGCCCGACTGGCTAGGCCCGTGACATTGCCCGTGACATTGCCTGGGACGCCGGCCAACACGCTGCACAGCCTGCCGCTGTTCGTTCGGCTGGCGGGGCGCAATGTCATCCTGCTGGGCAATGGCGACGCCGCCGATGCAAAATGTCGGTTGCTGGCGCGCGCCGGTGCAGTGATCGTGGGCGAGGATGCGGACGCCGCACTGGCCATTGTCGCCATCGAGCATGCAGAGGAGGCAGAAGCCGCCGTTGCGCGGCTGCGGGCACGCGGCATTCTGGTGAACGCGGTTGACCGGCCCGCATTGTGCGATTTCACCGTGCCCGCCATCGTCGATCGCGCCCCGGTGCTGATCGCGATTGGCACAGGTGGTGCTTCGGCAGGGCTTGCAGCGGCGCTGC
>JBBQDD010000241.1:0-4135 GCA_038319335.1 Sphingomonadales bacterium | reverse complement strand
TCTCGCTGGCGACGCCCTCGGTATCCTCGCGGATCGCGGAGATGGTGTTGGACATCGAATCTGCGGCGAGGGCCGTTTCATCAACCGATGCGGTGATCGCAATCACCGTCTGCGCCTGGGTTTCCATCGCCAGGCGGATTTTGTCCGCGGATGATTGCACTTCGGCAACCGTCGAGCGGATCGATGCGCTGGTTTCGACACTGGAGCGGGTGGCCGACTGGATGGCGGCGATTTTGGCGGCGATGTCGTCCGTCGCGCGCGCGGTCTGGTTGGCGAGCGACTTCACTTCCTGGGCGACCACGGCAAAGCCGCGCCCAGCATCCCCCGCACGCGCCGCTTCAATGGTGGCGTTCAGCGCGAGCAGATTGGTCTGCCCGGCAATGTCGCGGATCAACCCCAGGATCGATTCGATCGATTTGGCATGATCGGACAGCGCCTCTGACATGCCGACGGCGACGCCGGCCTGTTCGCTGGCACGCGTGGCGATATGGGTGGCGGCTTCTACCTCGGTGCGCACATCGTCGATTGCGTGGATCAGCCCGGCGGCGGTTTGCGCGGCTTCGCGCATCGCAACGGCTGATTCCTCTGCTGCGGCGGCGACTTCGGATGTCTTGCTCAGCATGCCTCGTGTCGAGCTTGATGCCGTTTGCGCCTGCACGCGAATGCGATTGCCCAGCGCGGCGGTGCCCTCAATCGATGCAGCGATGCTCTCGCTGAACTGCGCGGATCGGCTGCGACGTTCGTCGCGCGCCACCTCTGCATCGCGCATTCCCAGATGCGTCGTCATCACATCGGCCTCAACCAGTGCGAGCCGCTGGACGATATCGGCCAGATGCTGTGTGCGCTGGCTGTCACCATTCAATTTTTCGGCCAGAATCTGCAACGTGCGGCTGTGCGCATAGCTGAGCGATGAAAGGAGCGCGGGCAGCGGCACTTTGCTTTCATGGGTTTCATTGGCGTGGTTGAACGCGGTCTGCAGCCATTTTTCGCCGAACGGATCGGCATATTTCACACGGGTATATTTCGCACTTTTCTGGATGCGAATGGCGCGGATGTCGTCGGGCAGGATGGCCCGGATATGCGCCGTCACGGGAAGCGACAGATAATGTTCCCAGAACGCGGCGGAGATAATCTCTTCCGAACCAGCGATCAGGCGTGCGATTTCGGCAGCACCCGGCCCGATCGCGCGATCCCAGTCATAATCACCGACGCACTGCGCCGCAGTACGCGTACCGCCGCTCCATCCGCCCAAAGTCTGCTGCCGTACATCGGCCATCAGGGTCATTCCTCTTCCTTACGCGGCAACTTTCGAGATGAAGTCGCTCGCGGTAATTTTCAGCGTGCCCAACCGCACATCGAACGCGTCGAAGCCAAGGCCGACCCGGTCGATATCGCTGGCCACGGTTTCGGTATCCTCGCGGATGGCAGCGATGGTGTTCGACATCGAATCGGCGGCCAGCGCGGTTTCATCCACCGATGCAGTGATCGCGGTGACGGTCTGCGCCTGCATTTCCATCGCGCGCCGGATTTTTTCGGCGGATGCCTGCACTTCGGCGACGGTGGAGCGGATCGATGCGTTGGTTTCAACGGTCGAACGCGTGGCGGACTGGATGGCGGCAATCTTGGCGGCAATGTCGTCGGTCGCGCGTGCCGTCTGGTTGGCGAGCGATTTCACTTCCTGCGCGACAACGGCAAAACCGCGCCCGGCATCGCCTGCGCGTGCCGCCTCGATCGTGGCATTCAGCGCGAGCAGGTTGGTTTGCCCGGCAATGTCGCGGATCAGTCCCAGAATCGATTCGATCGATTTGGCATGTTCCGACAGGGTTTCGGACATGCCGACGGCAGCACCGGCCTGGTCGCTGGCGCGGGTGGCGATATCGGTGGCGGCCTCCACTTCGCTGCGGGCATCCTCAATCGCGCGGATCAGCCCGGCGGCGGTTTGCGCTGCTTCGCGCATGGCAACCGCCGATTGTTCGGCAGCGGCAGCGACTTCGGATGTCTTGCCCAGCATCCCGCGGGTGGAACTGGACGTGCGCCCCGCTTGGGCGCGCAATTCGCCGCCCTCCTGGCTGACGCCCTCCACCATCTTGGCGATGCCATCGCGGAATTCGCTGGCCAGCCGGTCGCGCGCCACGCCGGCGCTGTGATCGCGGTAGGCGTTGTAGATCGCGACGGTAATCTCGCCCTCCAGCGCGGAAAGGCGCAGCAGCGTATCGATCAGCAGCGGCATCTTGGGATCGGCCCGGTCCACCCGGCGCATCATCACCTCAAGCGCGGCACGGTCGCTGGCATTGATCATCGACAGCAGCGCCATGGGCGACACACCGCCGACATAGGCCGAAGCCACCGATCGCTCGATTGATTCTACCCAGTCCCGCTTGCTGGTTTCCAGGAAGCGGTGGCGGAGAAACACGACGCCCAGATCGATCATCTTGGCGGTTTCATGCGGTGCCCAACTGCGTTCATCCGCAAAACAGCGCAGCCATTGCTGCCAATAGGCTTCCGATACGGCGACGATTTCAGGCTCGATCGTCGTCCAGACATCGCGGCTGGCGCTGGCGAGCGACCCATCGAAATCGAACACGCGCAACCGCGCCGACAAATCAATGGCGGCCGCCACGGAACCTGTCACGGGCAAGTCTTGGCTAGTCAACGTCGCACCTCCATGCACACGGCCCGGACGCGGGTCGTCTCACATTCTTCATGGCATGGCGTATTCGCATTTGGTTAAGGGCTGGTAAGGAGATCAAAAAGGTATCGATCGCTGCATCCCTCGCCCGCAAATAGTGCCATGGCTTGTGTGGTGATTTCGCCAGGTGAATCGCGCTTGGCCCTTGTGCCGGGTTGCATCGCCCCCACTCGCGGCTAATACGGCGGCACAGCAAGCAAGGAATCCGTCTTGGCAACCCATACTTCAGGCCAATCTTCCGCCGGGCAACCTTCTGCAGGACGCCCCCGTTCACCGCATTTGAGCATCTGGAAATGGGGGCCGCACATGCTGGTATCTATCCTCCACCGCGTGACGGGCGACGGCATGGCCACGGTGGGCACGGTGCTGTTCGTGTGGTGGCTTGCCGCACTGGCGGGTGGCCCGGCCACGTACGCGCAGTTCATGGATGTTTTCACGGTAAAATCGGGCGCGCTGAACCCGATCGGCTATCTGTTCGGCGTTGGCCTGACCTTCGCCTTTTTCCAGCACATGGCGACGGGGATCCGCCATTTGCTGCTGGATACCGGTGCCGGTTATGAACTGAAGACCAACAAGCTATGGGCGCAATCGACGATCCTGGCGTCGGTCGGCCTCACCATCGCCTATTGGGCCTATCTGCTGGCGGGGAAATAATCATGGGTAGCGGAACCGAACTCGGCCGCGTGCGCGGTCTTGGCTCCTCGAACGAGGGTGCGCATCATTGGTGGCACCAGCGACTGACCGCCGGCGGCAACCTGGTGCTGATGCTGTGGCTGTTTGCCTCGCTGGCCCGCCTGCCCGCGCATGATTATGCGACGATGGTGATGTGGCTTGGCAGCCCGCTGGCCGCGGTGCCGATGATCCTGCTGGTTGCCAGCACTTTCTATCATTTCCGCATGGGCTTGCAGGTGCTGATTGAGGATTACGCCCACGGCGCGATGCGAGTCGCGCTGATGGTGCTGCTGACCTTCTTCACGCTGACTGCCGCCACCATCGCCATCTTCTCTATCCTGAAAATCGCCTTTGCTGCCGGAGCACCGATCGCATGACCGCTGCCTACAAGATCATCGATCACACCTATGACGCGGTCGTTGTCGGCGCGGGCGGCTCTGGCCTGCGCGCGGCGATGGGCATTGCAGAAGCCGGGCTGAAAACGGCGTGCATCACCAAGGTGTTCCCCACCCGCAGTCACACCGTTGCAGCGCAAGGGGGCATCGCGGCCAGCCTTGGCAATATGGGGCCTGATCACTGGACCTGGCATATGTACGATACCGTGAAGGGATCGGACTGGCTGGGGGATCAGGACGCGATTGAATATCTGTGCCGCGAGGCGCCGGCTGCCGTGTACGAACTGGAGCATGCCGGCGTGCCGTTTAGCCGAACGGAGGAGGGCAAAATCTATCAGCGCCCGTTTGGCGGCATGATGCAGAATATGGGCGAGGGGCC
>JBBQDD010000240.1:0-4136 GCA_038319335.1 Sphingomonadales bacterium | reverse complement strand
CAGGCTTTCGGAAAAACCGGCAATGCCCTCAGCGGCGGTGCGGGCATATTGGCCATATTGCGCGCCGATTTTTTCATCCACCGTGTCGGCGGCTTCGCCCATCAGGCGGGATACCTCGTCAAGCGCACCGCCAGCGCGGTTCTTGCCCTCAGCGACATAGTCGCGTGCCTTATCCGTCGCCTGGCGCGCGAATTTGGCGGCACCATCCTTGATGGTCTGGGTCGCACTCGCGGGATCGGCGGCATGCTCTGTCGCTGGTTCAGCGGCGAGCACCGTGACACCTGCGCTGCCGGCACCATCCTTGATCGGTGCCTGCGGCGTCGCGCGCTTGCGTGCTGGTTTGGCGGCGGTGTCGTTTGTGTCTTCGGCCATGGTAAAATGCCCTTTCGCGTTCATACCCAATAACGGTCAGCAGCAATTAGCGTTCCCGTCACGCCAGCAATTTGCTCCGCGCAACTGAAGCGGATAGAGCCGCGCCAGCGCCCGCACGCCTGTGCAGCATTTGTATTAGGAGCATCGTTTCATGACCGCAATCATCGACATCCACGCCCGCCAGATTGTCGATAGCCGCGGCAACCCGACGGTAGAGGTTGATGTGATGCTGGAGGATGGCAGCTTTGGCCGGGCGGCGGTGCCATCGGGCGCTTCAACGGGCGCGTATGAGGCGGTGGAGCGCCGCGATGGCGACAAGACCCAGTGGCTGGGCAAGGGCGTGCAGGGCGCGGTCGACGCGGTGAATGCCGATATCGCCGAAGCCGTGCTGGGCGTCGATGCCGAGGATCAGCGCGAAATCGACCAGATCATGATCGAGCTGGACGGCACCCCCAACAAGGCGCGGCTGGGCGCGAACGCGAGTCTGGGCGTCAGCCTGGCGGTAGCAAAGGCGGCGGCGGATGCGCGGGGCATGCCGCTGTACCGCTATGTCGGCGGGGTTTCGGCGCATCTGCTGCCGGTGCCGATGATGAACATCATCAATGGCGGCGAACATGCGGATAACCCGATTGATTTTCAGGAATTCATGATCGTGCCGGTGGGCGCGGATTCGATGTTCGATGCGGTGCGCTGCGGATCGGAAATCTTCCACACGCTGAAAAAGCGGCTGCATGAAAAGGGCCTGGCAACCGCGGTGGGCGACGAAGGTGGCTTTGCCCCCAACATTGCCAGCACCACCGAAGCGCTCGATTTCATCATGGGGTCGATCGAGGCGGCGGGCTACACACCGGGCGACGATGTGATGCTGGCGCTGGATTGCGCCGCGACCGAATTTTTCAAGGACGGTGCCTATCACATCAGCGGCGAGGGCAAGGTGCTCAGCCCGCACGAAATGGCGGCCTATCTCGCTGATCTCGCCGCGCGCTACCCGATTTTCTCGATTGAAGACGGGATGAGCGAAGATGATTTTGAGGGCTGGAAGGCGCTGACCGACATGGTGGGCGACAAGGTTCAGCTGGTTGGCGACGATTTGTTCGTCACCAATCCGGTGCGGCTGGCGATGGGCATCGACAAGGGGCTGGCCAATTCGCTGCTGGTGAAGGTCAACCAGATCGGCACGCTGACGGAAACCCTGGCTGCGGTGTCGATGGCGAACCGGGCGGGTTACACAGCCGTCATGTCGCACCGATCGGGCGAGACGGAGGATGCGACGATCGCCGATCTGGCGGTGGCCACCAATTGCGGACAAATCAAAACGGGCAGCCTGGCGCGCAGCGACCGGCTGGCAAAGTACAACCAGCTGATCCGGATTGAGGAGGAGCTGGGCGATATGGGCCGCTATGCCGGCCGCAGCATTCTTCGCAAATGAGCTGACAGGTTGATTTAGGGCTTGATTGGATGGTCCGGGTGGGACAGAATCATGGCATGTCAAGCTCATCCATGGTTCGTGTCATCCTGCGCCGCGCTGGCCCGCCCGCGCTTGCGCTGATCGTCATGGCGTTTTTCGGCGGTTACGCCGTGGTGGGGCCCAACGGCATTCTTGCTTATGGCGATTATAAACGCGAACTGGCGGTGCGTGCCGCGCGCTATGCCGCGCTCGACAAGCAGCGTGCCGTGTTGAAAAACCGGGTCGCCCTGCTCGATCCGCACCGCGCCAACCCCGATATGGCCGAAGAACTGGTGCGCAAACAGCTGAAGCTGGCCCACCCGGACGAGGTGATCGTTCCGCTCAATTGATGTCGGGACCGTGCCCGCG
This sequence comes from Sphingomonadales bacterium, assembly GCA_038319335.1. Lineage (GTDB taxonomy): Bacteria > Pseudomonadota > Alphaproteobacteria > Sphingomonadales > Sphingomonadaceae > Sphingomonas. The sequence goes on along the minus strand of JBBQDD010000240.1, from coordinate 1,948 downwards.
TGCGGCAGGTGATTGCGCGCGCCGTGCGACTACGCTTATAGCCACCACTCCCCAGGAAGAAGAGGTCTGATCGACCGTGGCAAAATCTCCCGCGTCCAAATCTCCACCCCGCAAGAGCGAGCCCCCGGTCGCCAACCGCGAACGCCCCGATGAGCCAACGCGGTTCGAGGCGAGCAAGGAGCAGCTGCTCGATTTCTACAAGCAGATGCTGCTGATCCGCCGGTTCGAGGAAAAGGCCGGGCAGCTCTATGGGCTGGGGCTGATTGGCGGGTTCTGCCATTTGTATATCGGGCAGGAAGCGGTGGCGGTGGGGCTGCAATCGGCGCTGACGAAGAATGACAGCGTCATCACCGGCTACCGCCATCACGGCCATATGCTGTTGTGCGGCATCCCGCCCAAGGATGTGATGGCCGAGCTGACCGGGCGCGCCGCCGGCATTTCAAAGGGCAAGGGCGGTTCGATGCACATGTTCAGCGTCGAGCATAAATTTTACGGCGGGCACGGCATTGTCGGCGCGCAGGTGTCGCTGGGCACGGGGCTTGGCTTTGCGCACAAATATCGCGGCGATGGCGGCGTGTGCCTTGCCTATTTCGGCGACGGCGCATCGAACCAGGGCCAGGTGTATGAAAGCTTCAACATGGCCGAGCTGTGGAAGCTGCCGGTGGTCTATGTCATCGAAAACAACCAATATGCGATGGGCACCAGCGTGAACCGATCCTCCGCCGAGGATCAGCTGTTCCGCCGGGGTGAGAGCTTTCGCATTCCCGGCATTCAGGTTGACGGCATGGACGTGCTGGCCTGTCGGGGCGCGGCAGAGGCGGCGCTTGGCTGGGTGCGCGCGGGCAAGGGGCCGATCATCCTGGAGATGAAAACGTACCGCTACCGCGGGCATTCCATGTCCGATCCCGCCAAATACCGTTCGCGCGATGAGGTGCAGGCGGTGCGCGAAAAATCGGACCCGATCGATCATTGCAAGAAAGAGCTGGAGGGGCTGGGCGTTACCGAGGCTGACCTGAAGGCAATCGAGCAGGAAATTCGCCGTGTGGTGAACGAGGCCGCCGATTTCGCCGAGACCGCGCCGGAGCCAGATCCGGCCGAACTCTATACCGACGTGCTGGTGGAGCGTTACTGATGGCGATCGAAATCAAGATGCCCGCGCTCTCCCCGACGATGGAGGAGGGCACGCTCGCCAAATGGCTCGTCAAGGCGGGCGATGTCGTGAAGTCCGGCGATATCATGGCCGAGATTGAGACCGACAAGGCGACGATGGAATTCGAAGCCGTTGATGAAGGGACGATGGGCGAGTTGTTGGTCGCGGAAGGGACCGACAATGTGATGGTCGGCACCGTCATCGCCACGCTGATCAGTGATGATGAAGCGACCGCGCCTGCCGCTACTCCCTCTCCCCTGCGGGGAAAGGGGGCACCGCAAGCGGTGCCGCCCGTGGCAGCCCCTCTTCCCAACCGTCTCCCCAGCGGGGAGAGGGAGAAGAAAGAAGTCGCCGCCGTAGCTCCTCCCGCAAGCACTGACATGGTGAAAGTCACGCTGCGTGAGGCATTGCGCGATGCGATGGCCGAGGAAATGCGCGCCGACGACCGCGTGTTCGTAATGGGTGAGGAAGTCGCGCAATATCAGGGCGCGTACAAGGTCACCCAGGGGCTGCTCGACGAATTTGGCGACAAGCGCGTCATCGATACGCCGATCACCGAATATGGCTTTGCGGGGATTGGGTCAGGCGCGGCGATGGGGGGATTGCGCCCGATTGTCGAGTTCATGACGTTCAACTTTGCGATGCAGGCGATTGATCACATCATCAATTCGGCGGCCAAGACCAATTATATGTCGGGCGGCCAGATGCGCTGCCCGATCGTGTTCCGCGGCCCCAATGGCCAGCGGTTGATCACCGCATCGAGCGCGAGGCCGGTGCGCACCGCCTGGCGGATGCACT
>JBBQDD010000239.1:0-4138 GCA_038319335.1 Sphingomonadales bacterium | reverse complement strand
GACATCGGCAACAGTGCTGTCGACGCCGTCCACCTTCGAGAGGCTGTTTCCCTCGACGGGTGGAGCCCTTTATGGACTGGCCTCGCACGGATGGGCGGCGTCCTTCCGCCGGCAAGGCGCCCGGACAGCGATCCCTGGTATTTACTGCGCGGGCGGGAGCACGCACCCGGGCGCCGGCGTGCCGATGGCAGCCCTCAGCGGCGGATTAGCCGTCGATATCCTGCTCAAGGACCTCGCTTCGACGTCGAGGTCGACGCGCAGGGCTATGCCTGGTGGTACATCGACGCCTGCAGCGACGACGGCCGCTTCGGCCTGACGATCATCGCGTTTATCGGCAGCGTCTTTTCGCCCTATTACAAGCTCAGCGGTCGCAACAGCCCGGCGAACCATTGTTCCATTAACGTGTCGATGAATGGCCCGCGCGGCAATGCCTGGGCGATGACGGAACGGCCATGGCACCGGGTGCGGCGCGATGCAGACAATTTCATGGTCGGCCCCAGCGGGCTCCATTGGGACGGCGATTCGCTGTTGATCGACATCAACGAAACATCGGCCCCGCTGCCCTATCCGGTGCGCGGGCAGGTGCGGGTGTACCCTGAACTGATCGGCACGACCGGCTTTCACCTGGACAATGCCGGCAAGCATCGCTGGCACCCGGTCGCCCCGCGCGCGCGCGTGGAGGTGACGATGGATCACCCCGATATCAGCTGGAACGGCAGCGGCTATTTCGATTCGAACTTCGGTGAAGAAGCGCTGGAGGACGGGTTCAACGACTGGCACTGGTCTCGCGCGCACCTGAAGAACGACGTCGCCGTGCTGTATGAAGGCACCAGGCGCGATGGCACGCCGTTTGATCTGGCACTGAAGATGGATCGGCAGGGCCGCTGGCATGATGTGGTGCAGCCACCATCGGCCCATCTGCCGCGATCAGCCTGGATGGTCGACCGGCTGACCCGCGCCGATGCCGGATCGCGGCCAAAGGTGACCAAAACCTGGGTCGATGCGCCCTTTTACGCCCGCTCTGCACTGTCAACGCGGCTGTTTGGCGAGGATGTGCACGCCGTGCATGAAAGCCTGTCGCTCGGGCGCGTCCGCTCGCCGATCGTGCAGGCGATGCTGCCGTTCCGGATGCCCCGCGCGCTGTATTGAGGGTGCCGGGTCAGGGCCGGGTCGTTGTGTCGGTGGGCAGGGCGGTGTCCCGCGCCTTTTTGTCCCGCGCGATCGATCGGCTGGTTGCCCAATATTGATAGACGATCACCACGAGCGCTAGGCCCAGCGTAAGGCCCATTTCAATCAGGCCGATATTCTCACCGATCATCGTGTGTCCTCCCGCGGGTTTTGTTTTCCTGGCAAATTGTCTCCCCGCCCCGTTCGGGCTGAGCTTGTCGAGGCCAAAGCGCTGCGCTTGCCCTGCGACTTCGCCCAGGGCGAACGGTTCAAGCTAACGTCATCACCCTCTAAGTTCCAATCAGCCCTTGTTCGCGGGCAAAGGCGATGATCAGATTAGCCACCATCCCCGGTTCCTCTTCATGTGCCAGATGGCCCAGTCCCGGCAGGGCGGTGAGCTGCGCGCCTGCTACCTGCACTGCCGCTGCCTTGGCGCTCGACAGCGGAATCGCGGCATCCTTATCCCCGTGCACCAGCAGCAACGGCACCGACAGGCGGGGCAAGTCGCGCGCCAGTGAATCGAGATCCCAGTCCGCCATCATCGTGATTGCCCCGGCGCAGTGGGCAGGCGTGGCGAACAATCGGCCATAAAAATCCGCTCCCGCTACATCGATGGTCGATCCGGTGCTGCGTTCCAGAAACCGCCCCGCCTCGCCACGCTGGCGCGCGATACCGGCAAAGATATGCGGTGCCAGCGGGTTGACGAACAGCATTCGGGCAAGGCTGGGGAACAGCTTGGCCGCCAACCCGGGAAAGGGCTGCAGCGCGGCGTTCAGGCCAATGACCGCTTGCGGCGCGGCGATCCCGTCCAGCACCATCCGCGCGGCAATGGCCGATCCCGCCGAATGGCCGACGATCAGCGCTGGTGACACCGCCAACTTGGCAAGCAACGCCCCCGCCGCCCGCGCCATCGCCGCCATTGACAGCCCACCCGTCGGCCTGCCGACGGTAAAGCCGTGCCCCGGCATGTCGGGCGCAACCACCGTAAAATGTTCTGCCAGCAACGGCATCAGCCCGCGCCAGCTATGCGTTGCCGCGCCCGTGCCATGGATCAACAGCAGCACCGGCCCACTGCCCATCACCTGCACATGCCATTTGATGCGATCTGTGTCGACAAACTGGCTGTGCGCGCGGTGAGGCCAATCACGCCCCTCCCCCTCCCAGCGTGGGCGGTCACTCAGCATCTTGCGCTCCTTTGACGGCAGCGTGCATCGCGCGGGCATCGGCACGCGGCAAGGGCAGATAGCGCGCCCCCATAACGGCCGCGAGCTTCGCCCCCTCCGGTCGCGGGCGCGGCGAGATATCGACAAAGGCGCTCGCAATGCCCGACAGCCCAATCGCGCGGGCGGCGGCATCGGCATCATCCTCTGCGGCCTGGCGCACCATGGTGCCCTTGGCGCAGATATTGGCGCGACCATCCGTCAGGATCACCAGAAACGGCGTGCGCCCGCGCTTTCGCGCTGCCTCTGCCAGTTCGCGCGCGGCATTCAGCCCGGCGGCAAGCGGCGTACCACCCCCGCTGGGCAGCGCACCCAGCGATTTGCGCGCACGCGCCAGGGAGCGGGTCGGCGGCAATATCAGTTCGGCCACCGTCCCCCGAAACGCCACCAGCGCCACCTGCGCACGCTTCACATAGGCTTCCGCCAGCAGCAATTCGACCGCACCCTTCGCCTCGGCAAGCCGCGCCAGCGCGGACGAGCCGGACGCGTCCACCGCAAAGATCGTGGTCGCCTCCATCTTCTTTTCGAAGCGGCGAATGCGCAGGTCGTCGCGGCGAATCGCCACCCGTCCCGGTTCTGCCCCGCGCACCCGCTGCCACGGCGCGGCGGAGCGCAGCGTGTCGATCAGGCTCAGCCGCAGCCCGCCGCGCGGCACGCCCGCGCGCACCCCCACCGGGCGGCCACGCGTGGGTGATTTCTGTTTGGCACCCTTGCCCTGCCCGCGCCCCTGCGGCCCGCGCCGCTGCCCGCCCGCTGCAATCTGGGCCAGCACGTCCTTGGGCAGGGACGCGAGCACGGCTTCGAGCACTACGTCTTCCAGCGGTTGCGGATCGCCCTGTTCCTGCTCACTGGTTTCTGATTCGGGCGGCGGCGGCGGTGGCGGCTCAGGTGCGTCGCCCTCCGGTTCGGCCTCGGGCGGCGCAGGCATGCGCGTGGCGCGGGGACCAAGCACCAGTCGCGCCGCCGCCATCAAATCATCTTCGTTGATCACCGATCGCCCAGCCAATACCGCCGCCGCCCGCGCGGCGCGCAGCGCAAAGTTCGGCGCGCGAGCCGAATCGATCCCTAGCGCCAGTGTTGTATTGGCGATGGCTTCGAGGATGTCGGTGGAGGGCGGCACGACGCCAATCCCACCGTTCCGGCTGAGCCTTTCGAAGCCCTGCCATTCCTTCTCCGCCGTTACGAAGGAGGGCAGCCCTTTGACAGGCTCAGGGCGAACGGAGTCATTGGGATAAGCGGATGCGGGCGCGCGGACGTCCGTCAGATCGAACCAGAACGCAACCCGCTCCGCCAGCGCCACCGGTGGGCGCTCGTCAGGCTCCACGCCGTCGTCGAGCAGCACGACGGCAAACCGCGCGGGTGAACGCAGCGCCATACCCTCACGTTCGGCAATCACCTCGCCGGTATCGAGCGCCGCGGCGATGGGGGCTGCGGTGTTGCTGGCCATCCGCTCGGCCATCGGCACGATCACCAGCCCGCCATCAGCCTCTGCAAGCAAACCGACCCGCGATACCGCCCGTCCGCTCGACAGCGTCGCGCCCAGGTCGAGCCCGCCGAGCAGGCGTTCGTCGTCAATGTGCGATGGCACGCGACGCACGGGGGCGCCTGTCCCCAGCCCGTCGACCAGTGCCGCGATTACGGCATCGCGCGCCTCGCCGCCGCCGCGCAGCACCATTCCGCCCAGCAATGGATCAATCGCGCACAGCCGCGCGGCCAGCAGCGCGTCCGACCAGACGTCGGATTGCAATGGG
>JBBQDD010000238.1:0-4149 GCA_038319335.1 Sphingomonadales bacterium | reverse complement strand
ATCAGCGCATCAAGGCTCACTGCTCGCTCGGTTCAAATGGTCCGCGCACCCGCGCTTGAGTTGGGGGCGGGGCTGGCTTGGCGGGGGCGGGGGGTGCCGCCGGATGCTCCCCCATCGCCTCGCGCGCCAGCGCGCCGATGCCGCCCAGCGTGCCGATCAGCTGGGTTGCCTCTACGGGGAACAGGATCGTCTTGGCATTGGGCGATGTCGCGAACTTGCCGACCGCCTCGACATATTTCTGCGCGATGAAATAGTTGATCGCCTGCGCGCTGCCGTTTTCAATGGCGAGCGAGACCAGTTCGGTTGCCTTGGCCTCGGCCTGGGCTGCCCGCTCGCGGGCTTCGGAGTCGCGGAAAGCGGATTCCTTGCGGCCTTCGGCTTCCAGGATACGGGCCTGTTTCTGCCCCTCTGCCCGCAGGATTTCCGACGCGCTCGATCCTTCGGCATCAAGGATGTTGGCACGCTTTTCGCGTTCGGCCTTCATCTGGCGGGCCATCGCGTTGACGATATCGACCGGCGGGCGGATGTCCTTGATCTCGACGCGCGTGATCTTGACGCCCCAGGGGTTGGTCGCATGATCGACCACGCTCAGCAGCCGGGCGTTGATCTCGTCCCGCTTGGACAGCAGCTCGTCCAGCTCCATCGAACCCATGACGGTGCGCAGATTGGTGGTCGCCAGCTGCATGATCGCGACAAACAGGTCGCTCACCTCATAAGCGGCCTTTGCGGCATCCAGCACCTGGAAGAACACGACGCCGTCCACCGCGACCATCGCGTTGTCCTTGGTGATGATTTCCTGCTGCGGCACATCCAGCACCTGCTCCATCATGTTGATCCGCTGGCCGACGCTGTAGAAAAGGGCGGGATAGAAATTCAGCCCCGGCCGCGCGACGGTGGTGAAGCGCCCGAAATGTTCGATCGTATATTGATAGCCCTGGCGGACCATTTTCACGCTCGCCAGCAGATAGCTGATCACCAGCACCAACAGCCCAGCGACCAGCCCGATCACAACTTCCATCACGTCAAACTCCTGTGCGCCGCGCACCGGCGGCCCGTTTGTCGATATCGACGGCCAATCTTACCACTATTCCGGCCCGCTTACAGCGGAATGCGACAAGGATGCGGTGCAATCGGTGCGCTGAACGCTGATCGCGCAATCGGCAAAACGCGCCCTAGCGCCCCGGGGCCGCTTTGGTTACATGAACCGCCACGTTACCCCCCACCCTTCAGGAACGGGCACCCATGGACATTCGCCTCGGCCTCACCTTTGATGACGTTCTGCTGTATCCGCTGGAAAGTGACATCGTGCCCAGCATGGCCGATCCGCGGACCCGGCTGACGCGCAGCATCTCCCTCAACATTCCCATGCTGTCATCGGCGATGGATACCGTGACAGAGGCCGATATGGCGATTGTGATGGCGCAATTGGGCGGCATCGGCGTGCTCCACCGCAACCTCTCGATCGAGCAGCAAGTGGCCGCGGTGCGCCAGGTGAAGCGGTTTGAATCCGGCATGGTCGTCAACCCCATCACCATCGCGCCCGATGCCACGCTGGCGCAGGCGCAGGCGCTGATGGCGCGGCACCGGATCAGCGGTATTCCGGTGGTGGAAAAGGGCGGCAAGCTGGTCGGCATCGTCACCAACCGCGATGTGCGCTTTGCGGAAAACCCCAACCAGCCAGTCGCTGAACTGATGACGCATGATAATCTGGCGACGGTGTCGCCCGGCGTCAGCCAGGAAGAGGCGCGCCGGTTGCTCCACCAGCGCCGCATCGAAAAGCTGCTGGTGGTGGACGATGCCTATCACTGCATCGGGCTGATCACCGTGAAGGACATCGAAAAGGCGGTTACCTATCCCAATGCGACCAAGGACGCGACCGGGCGGCTGCGCGTTGCGGCGGCTACCACGGTGGGCGATTCGGGTTTTGAGCGGACGCGGGCGCTGGTGGAGGCCGAACTCGACCTGGTCGTTATCGATACCGCGCACGGCCATAACCGCGATGTCGCGCGCGCGGTGGAGCGGGTGAAGGCGCTCAGCACTTCGGTGCAGGTCGTCGCCGGCAATGTCGCCACGGCAGAGGCAACGCGCGCGCTGATCGATGCAGGGGCGGACGCGATCAAGGTCGGCATCGGCCCCGGTTCCATCTGCACCACCCGCGTCGTGGCGGGCGTCGGCGTGCCGCAGCTGACGGCAATTATGGATTGCGCGGAGGAAGCCGCCAAATCAGGCGTGCCGGTGATCGCCGATGGTGGCATCCGCACATCGGGCGATGTCGCCAAGGCGCTGGCGGCGGGCGCATCCTGCGTGATGATCGGATCGCTGCTGGCAGGCACTGAGGAAGCGCCGGGCGAGACATTCCTGTACCAGGGCCGGGCGTATAAATCCTATCGCGGCATGGGCTCTGTCGGCGCGATGGCGCGCGGCTCTGCCGATCGATATTTCCAGCAGGATATCAAGGATCAGCTGAAGCTGGTGCCGGAAGGGATTGAGGGGCAGGTGCCGTTCAAGGGGCCAGCCAAGGACGTTATCCACCAGCTGGTCGGCGGCGTGCGCGCGGCCATGGGCTATACGGGTGCGCGCACGATCGAAGAACTGCAAAAGCGCGCGCGGTTCGTGCAGATTACCAATGCCGGGCTGGCCGAAAGCCATGTCCATGATGTCTCCATCACAAGGGAAGCTCCCAATTACCCAACGCGCTGAACCATGACGCCGTCCGCCCGCGTCCAGGCCGCCATTGAGCTGCTCGACGGGATCATTATTGCCGCACGGGAAGGCGGTGCCGCCGCCGATACGCTGATCGCACGCTATTTTGCCGATCGCCGCTATGCCGGCAGCAAGGACAGGCGAGCCGTGCGCGAGCTGGTCTATGCCGCGATCCGGCTGGCGGGGGAGCGGCCTGCGCATGGCCGTGCGGCGATGCTGGCGGTCGCCAAACGCGATCCGGAACTGGCGGCGCTGTTCGACGGCTCAGCGCACGCGCCCGCGCCCATCGGGGCGAGCGAACACGCAGCGGCAGTGGGCGTCGCGCCGGGCTGGCTGCTCGGCAAGCTCTATGCATCCGGCATGGGCGATGATGAACTGCCCGCGCTTGTGGACCGCGCGCCGCTCGATATTCGCGTCAACCGGGCACGGGCTGACCCGGCGACGGTGATGGCGGCGATTGCGGGGGCAGAGCCATCGCCCCACGCGCCGGACGGTGTACGGCTGCCCACTGGAACCCAGATCGAGGCAATGGACCTATGGGCAGATGGCGCGATCGAGGTGCAGGACGAAGGCAGCCAGATTGTCGGCATGGCGGCGGCTGCGGCACCGGGGATGACAGTGGTTGATCTGTGCGCAGGGGCAGGGGGCAAGACGCTGGCCCTTGCGGCGGCGATGATGGGCGCAGCGGAGCATGGGGGCCGGTTGATCGCGTGCGATATCGATCGCCAGCGGCTTTCGCGGCTTGCACCGCGCGCGGCGCGGGCAGGGGTGGGCTTTATCGACACCCGGCTGCTCAATCCGGGGAAAGAGGCGGAAAAGCTCGCCGATGTGGCGGGGCAGGCCGATGTCGTGCTGATCGATGCGCCCTGTTCAGGCACCGGCACCTGGCGGCGCAACCCGGAAGCGCGCTGGCGGCTGAACCAGGCGCGGATCGACCGGCTGGTGACAACGCAGCGCGATCTGCTGGCGATTGCGGCAGGCCTGGTCAAGCCCGGTGGGGCGATCGTCTATATCGTGTGTTCGTTGCTGGATGAGGAGGGGGCGGATCAGGTCGCCGCCTTCATCCAGGCCAATCCGGGCTGGAGCTTGCGCGAACTGACGCTGCCTGCCGGGCGACCGCACGGCGGTGGCGTAAGGCTTACCCCGGCACGGGACTCGACGGACGGGTTTTTTGTCGCAAGACTGCAATCGCCATGCTAGCCAAAGACCAAGTTGATCCCAAATCGTCGATGTTGGAGACGTTCATGCGTATCTCGACCGTGTCTGTTGCTGCCGCACTTGCCATCGTCTCGCTCTCGACATCGCTGCACGGCCAGCGGCCTGACAGCCAGATCGATGCGCGCTCGCTGCAACTGTTGGCGGCGGGCAAAACGGCCCAGGCGGCAGGCAATCTGGATGCGGCTGCCGATACGCTGGAAACCGCCCTGGCGGTCGATCCGCGCAACC
>JBBQDD010000237.1:0-4212 GCA_038319335.1 Sphingomonadales bacterium | reverse complement strand
TCTGGTTCGGCCAGGCCAGTCCTTTCAAGCCGATCGGCTAACAGCATCGCCAGCGAGAGCGGCTCCTGCCCGGTCGAGCAAGCCGCCGACCAGATCCGCGGACGGCGCGTGCCCGCTGCTTGCCGTGCATCAATCGCCGCGACCACGGTATCGAGCACACCGGCATCGCGGAAAAACGAGCTTTCTTGGTTCAGCAGGGCATCGACAATCATGTCGGCGATGATCCCGCTATGATCGTCAAGCAATTCGGCGACGAGCTGATCAAGCGTTTCGTGACCGCGGGTTTTCAGCACTGGCTTCAGCGCGGTTTCGATGCGCCATGCGCGGTTGGCGGCGATTTGCTGGCCCGTGCGCGCCTCAAGCAGCGATGCGAGCACGGCCATTGACGCTGTCTGTGCGGTTGGCTGGCGATTGATAATCATCGCGCAGGCCTGCGCTGCTGGGCAACCATGCGGCCAATTTCCTCCGGTTGCAGGATAGCATCGGCAATCCCGGCACCAGCAACCGCTCCCGGCATGCCCCACACGACCGAGCTTGCCTGATCCTGCACCACCACGGCACCACCGGCGCGGTTGATCTGCCGTGCACCGTCTGTGCCGTCCCGGCCCATGCCGCTGAGCACGATGGCGAGCACGCGGGAGCCGTACACATCGGCCACGGTCTGGAACATCGGATCAACCGATGGCATGCAGCCCGTCTGCGATTTTTCGGTCGTGAGCCGAATGGCGACGCCGTCACCAAAGTTGATGCAGCGCATATGCGCTTCGCCCGGCGCGATGATGACCCGCCCCGGCAAAATCCGCATATGATCCGTGGCGACCACGCATGGCCTGCCCGCCAGCACCGCCACCTGCGCCGCGAAATAGGGCATGAAGGATGGCGGCAGATGCTGGGTGATCAAAATGGGCAACTGGCAAGACGTGGGCAGCGCGCGGAGCAACAGGCTAAGCGCATGGATGCCGCCGGTTGAGGCGCCGATCGCGACAATGTCGAAATCGTCGGCAATGGCTGTCGAATGGACATAAGGTGCCGTCACGCCGACCACGCGTTCACCGCCATCGACCAGCCTGGTGAGTTTTTCGTCGAGGACATCGCTGAATTTGCCCACCAGATTGCCGACGCTCGGCTTCACCAGCGTATCGGCGGCGCCCAGCGTCAGCGCCTGGATCGACGCGGCCGCGCCCTCGGCGCAGGAAGAGGATACAATCAGCACCCGGGCGCCCTGGCCCGCGACAATGATGTCCGGCAGCGCGGTCAGTCCATCGACCCCGGGCATTTCGATATCGAGCAGGATGATGTCAACGCGGTGTTTTTGCAGGAATGCCAGCGCCGCCGCTGCATCGCCCACGGCACCGGCGACCATGAACCGTTCGCCTGAATCAAGCATCCGGCTGATCACCGCACGCGCGACGACGGAATCGTCGACAATCAGCACACGGGCAATGCCCGCATCCGATATCGTCGCCATGGGGTTCAGGGTGGCAGGCTGCACCGGCTGTGCTCCGGTCAGGCCACGCCGACGATCTGAAGCTTGCTTTCCAGCGTTTCGCGGTCGAACGGCTTCATCACATATTCGTCAGCCCCCGCCTCGATTGCAGCGCGGATATAGGCCATGCCGTTTTCGGTCGTGCAAAAAACAACTTTGGGGCGGCGGGCAACGTTGCTCGCACGCAGCGCACGCAAGAAATCCATACCGCCCATGACCGGCATGTTCCAGTCGAGCAGGATCACGTCGGGTGCCGATTTCAGGCACATGTCCAGTGCCTCGCTGCCATCCCCGGCCTCGCTGACTTCGAAGTTCAGCGTTTCCAGAATGTGCCGGGCAACTTTACGGATTACCTTTGAATCGTCGACTACCAGGCAAGTCTTCATGTTCCGAACCCCAATGAACGCGTTACAGATGAGATGTGCACGAAAAGCGTAAGCGTAGCGTTAAGCCGGGCCGTCATGCCGCAATTGCCGCGCCGAGCTGTGTGATGCCCGGGATGGCCATACCGGGGATCAGCGACCGCAGTTCGATCGCCAGAACGGGATCGCCGTCCCGGTCGACGATGCCGCACCCTGCCCGCGCCCAGCCGCCTTCCACCGTAATCCCGCCGCTCAGCGCAACGCGCGAAAATGGCGCAACATCTTCCAGAGCATCGACCAGGATGGCATAATGATGGCCGTCAACCATGGTGATAACAGCGCGGGACGGCGGCAGATCGCTTTCCGCCAGGCCAAGTGCGGCATGGGTATCGATAACCATCACCACCCGGCTGCGCAGGGCGGCAAGGCCCCGCACCTCAACGCTGGTGCGCGGCACTGGCGTGATTTCGGTAATATCGACCACGGAATCGACCTGATCGGAGCTGATCGCCACCGTTCGCCCGGCGATCCGGGCAATCAGGAACAATTCGGTCATGTCGGCCTTCACCGGCGTCATCATCATCATGCTGCTGCCCCCGCACAACGCCGCGCCAGCGTGGCCAGCAACCCGTCGCGATCATATCGATAGATGCTTTCGGCGCTGCCCGCTTCCTGTTGTGGATCGGCACGCAGCCGCACGACGGGCGCGTTACCGTGCGCGATGGCGGTATCGCCGTCCATCGCGAGCGCAACGCTTGCGCGCTCGCCCGGTTTTATGGCGGTCACCACCTTGTACCCGGCGCTTTCCAGAACCGGGCGAAGGAATTGCTCCATCCAGCGCGCCTCATCCCCGCTCAGCAAGCAAACGGGCTGCACCCTGGCGGTGAGATGCGGATCGGCATGGGTGGCGAAAAGCCAGTGAATGTCGAGCATTTCCACCTGTTCGCCGTCGATGGATACCACCCCGGCGATCGGCCCGACGATCCGGGACGGCACTATGGCATCGCCGATCGACACGATGTCGAGCGCCTCGGCAATCGCATAGCCGATGTCCGCGCGCCCATCGGCAAGGCGAAGCACGGCGATGTCGCTGCGCGCTGCGACCAGATCAGCCGCGCCTTCCACCCCCGCCAGCGGCACGATGCTGCCATCGATCGACAGCCGCAGCTGCCCGGCGGAAACGCGCACCGACTGGCTGCTCGCCAGTTCGACTCGGTCGATAATGTCGAGCGGCACGGCGCGCCGCTTGCCGTCCAGATCGAGGAACAGCAGCGCCGTCAGCCGCGGTGCATCCTTTGCGGCGTCGCCCGCTTCATCGGCATCGGCCATGGTCTGGCGAACGAAATGCAGCCCGGCTTTGGCGGCAATGCCGGCACAGTCGAGCAACAGCATCGGCCGACCACTGTCGGGCAGGGTTTGCCCCGCATATAGCCCGGTGGAGATCACCGCAGGCGGCGCGGGCTTGATTACCAGTTCCTCGGTATCGAGCACTTCCTCAACCGCTAGGGCGTAGCTGCCACCTGCCACGCTGACGATCGCCATCAGCTTGATCTCACTTGGCACATCTCGAAGCCCCAGCATCCCGCAGAGCGGCACCAGCGGCAGGCGGCGATCGCGTACCGTCGCAACGGGCGTATCCCCCAGCATGTCGACGCGCACAGCGTCTCCGCGAACCGTCACGATTTCCTCGATCGACTGGCGCGAAATCGCAAATCGCTGCCCCGCCGCGCCCACCACGATGGTCGAGATGATCGACAGCGTCAGCGGCACGTGAATGGCGATGTGCAGGCCCTTGCCGGGATGGTTCGTCAGCTCGACGCGCCCGCCAATCTGTTCGATATTCGCGCGCACCACGTCCATGCCCACGCCGCGACCGGAAATGGCGGTCACCTCGTTCTTGCTCGACAGGCCCGGCTCGAAAACCAGGTCAAGCTGCGCCCGGGGCGACAGGGCACGCAGTTCGGCCTCGGTCCGCTGGCCGGTCGCGGCCATTTTGGTAATCAGGCGCTCGACATCGATGCCACGTCCGTCATCGATCACCTCGATGATGATCTGGTTGCCTGATTGGCGCGCGGCGACAGTCAACCGGCCATTTTCGCGCTTGTGCGCGGCAATGCGGTCGGCGGGGGATTCCAGACCGTGATCAACGGCGTTGCGGATGATGTGGACCAGCGGATCGCGCATCATCTCGATCATTTCACGATCGAGCTCGACGTCCGAACCTTCGATATGCAGGGCCACGCTCTTGCCGAGTTCGGCGGCCGTATCGCGCACCATGCGCGGCAGCGCGGAGAACAGGGCCTCGATCTTCTGCATGCGCGTGCGCGTTACGGTGTCGCGCATTTCGGCGACGGTGTGCGACAG
>JBBQDD010000236.1:0-4227 GCA_038319335.1 Sphingomonadales bacterium | reverse complement strand
CTGCCAGCGCCTACGCACCGAAAAATCAATCAATACAAGAGATAAGGACCGCTTTCAATCCGCCAGGCCGCTTCGTCGGCAGCCCCCTTCAAGTCAGCAGCGATAGCCGTCGGATCATCAACCCAGCCGCGCAGCCCAGGTCCGCCATTGATCACGTCGATCGCGAGCTTGCCGAATTCATATTCATACGGAAAATCGCGCCATAGATCATAATCCGGGTACAGCGCACGGATCGCCTTGAACGCCAGCGCCTGCACGCGCCATGGCTGGAACGCCGCATGGTCATATCCCTGTCCCTCGGCATGGAAGTGCACGCCGTTGCACAGCTGCCCGACATGCTTGTGAAAGGTGGGTTGGAACCAGATATCGCGGAGCAGGCACCCGCCAAGCCATTTAGGGGCAAGCGCGTGCATTTGGGCGATCACCGCCTTGGCATCGATATCCGGCGCGCCGAACAGCTCCAGCGGACGCGTGGTGCCACGCCCCTCGCTCAGCGTCGTCCCCTCCAGCATCACCGTGCCGGGATAGCCGCGCGCCATGTTGACGTTTGGCGCATTGGGGCTGGGGTTTATCCAGATGCGGTCGAGCGGCCAGCCATGGCCGGGCGCGGCATCAGGCGACCAGCCCTCCATCTCGATGACGCGGTAGTCAACCTCCAGATTGTAGTGCGCGATGAACCAGTGGCCGAGCTCGCCCAAAGTCATCCCATGGCGCATCGGCATTGGCCCGGCGCCCACGAAACTCTCCCAGCCGGGCAGCAGCGTCAGCCCCTCGACCGGGCGGCCAATCGGGTTGGGGCGATCGAGCACCCACACTGATTTGCCGTGCGCGGCGGCTGCCTCCAGCACATAAAGCAGCGTGGTGACGAAGGTGTAGATGCGCGTGCCCAGATCCTGCATGTCGACAAGGATAACGTCGAATGTACCCATTGACTGCCCGGTCGGGCGACGCACCTCCCCGTAAAGGCTGAACACGGGGATGTTGTAGGCCGGATCGGTGAAGTCCGGCGACTCCATCATATTATCCTGCAAATCGCCCCGCACCCCGTGCTGCGGCCCGAACATGGCCGATACGTTCAGCCCGCTTGCGACAAGCGCGTCGAGGCTGTGGGTAAGGTTTTCGGTCACCGACGCCGGGTGCGCGAGCAGCGCCACGCGCTGCCCTTCCAGTGGCTTGCGCAAGGCAGGGTCTGCAAGCAGGCGATCGATACCGAATTTCATGGGATTAACTTCATCCTCTTACCTTCCCTCCCCCGGCGAAGGCCGGCCCCCAGCAGCAAGTGCCGAGCGACTGGACCCCGGCCTTCGCCGGGGAAGCGGGAAGGGTTTACGCTGCGTTTGGTGCCGGGAGCGGGGCGATAAAGCAATCCCGGTTGTGGAAATCGGGCGGCCCGGGCGCGTGGGCGAGCGCCCAGTAGGATTTGGTGCCGTCGGTTTCTTCGATAACGGCGGACAGGCCCATATGTAGATCGACGAATGGAATATCATTCAGTTCGAAATCGACTTCGATCACATAAGGCTCCCGCAATTCGGCGGGATCGACATGCGGTGGCATCGTCATCGGCAATTCGCGCATCCCCGCACGATAGCCCTCGAACTGATAGGCGGCCCACTGGCTGGATGGTGAAAAATTCAGCTCAAAATAACGCTCGCCACCAATCGGCGCGAGGAAAAGTTCAAAACACGTCGTTTTCCACAGACCATCGGCGCGAGCTGATGCAGTCCATGCCGGAACAACAAGTTGCGATACGCCCACCACCGTAAACGTCAGCAGAATATGGTCGATTGTCGAAACAACCTCGACGCTGATCGACTGCACAGAATGCGACGGCGTTTCGGCGTGACAGACCAGGACAAACCGATCCATCACCGCTTCCCCCGGCGACGGCCGGGCCCCATTTTCGCTGCCGCTCATGGGCGGATCACGTCATCGAACCAATCGCGCTGCGGCATTGGCGGAATTTGATCTGGATACGGGCGATCTCTTCCATTTCGTGCGGTCCACTGCTCGACCCTGGCCTTCACCAGGGAAGCGATCTTCATATTCATCGCAGGATTTGAACTCACATCGCGATCAGCGCAAACTCCACGCCCATCACTGTGTAGATCGCCAGCCAATAGCCGCTGTCGATCAGGAACAGCCGCAGCGATTGCCGCGAGAACAGGTAGTTCGCGCCGATCGCGGGAATAATGAAGCCCAGCGCCACGCCCGATGCAATCATGACCTTAGTCACGGTATCAAGCCCGGTATAGGTCGCCAATGTGTGATCGAGGATGAACGCCGCGACCAGGTTCAATACGAATGTCAGCCCGAAGATCATCGGCATGTTAGCGTTCTTCATCGCATCGTCGGATATGCCGCGCGCCGCCTGCCACGCCTTACCGAACAATGGCCCGTACCACAGCCCGCCGATCATAAACCCGCTGACGGCAGCCACCAGAATGGCGATCCAGTGTATCGGTGTTCCCATCACGATGCTCCCCAAGCCGTAACGATAGCGTCAAGCTACGCTCAAATCGCCGCCGCGCAAGGGCCATGCCTTGCGCTCTGTTCAAAAGCGGCAACATTGCCTATGTGCCGGGCTTCTCATGGCAACGACCCTCCCCTCCCCGCCGAAAATCGGCATGGTATCGCTTGGCTGTCCCAAGAACCTGGTCGACAGCGAACGCATTCTCACCAAGCTGCGTAGTGATGGCTATGCGATGTCGGCGGATTATGCAGGCGCGGACGTGGTGCTCGTCAACACCTGCGGCTTTCTCGATAGCGCCAAGGAGGAATCGCTGGAGGCCATTGGTGAGGCGATCGCCGAAAATGGCCGGGTGATCGTAACGGGCTGTATGGGCAAGGAAGCGGAGATGATCCGCGCGAAATTCCCGAACGTCCTCGCGGTCACAGGCGCGCATCAATATGAGGAAGTCGTCGGCGCGGTGCATGACGCAGCACCGATGCCGCCCAGCGCCTTCCTCAATCTGGTGCCCGACAGCGGGCTTAAGCTCACCCCGCGCCATTACAGCTATCTGAAGATATCGGAGGGCTGCAACCACCGCTGCGCCTTCTGCATCATCCCCAGCTTGCGCGGTGATCTCGTCAGCCGCCGCCCCGATGCGATCCTGCGCGAGGCTGAAAAGCTGGTCGCGGCGGGCACGCGCGAATTGCTGGTGATCAGCCAGGATACATCCGCCTACGGACTGGATATCCGCCACCAGCCGCGCGAATGGCATGGCCGCGAAGTACGCGCGCACATGACCGATCTGGCGCGCGAGCTTGGCTCGCTGGGCGCATGGGTGCGTCTGCATTACGTTTACCCCTACCCGCATGTCGACCAGGTGATCCCGCTAATGGCAGAGGGGCTGGTGACGCCCTATCTCGACATCCCGTTCCAGCATGCCAGCCCCAGCGTGCTGAAGCGAATGAAGCGCCCGGCAAACGACGCCAAGGTGCTAGAACGGATCAAGGGCTGGCGCAGCATCGCCCCCGATATCGCGATCCGATCGACCTTCGTGGTCGGTTTCCCCGGTGAGACGGAAGAAGATTTCGCTTATTTGATGCGCTGGCTGGAGGAGGCACAGCTGGACCGGGTTGGTGCGTTCCGGTTCGAGCCGGTCGAGGGGGCCAGCGCCAACGCCTTGCCCGATCAGGTGCCGGAAGCGCTGAAGGAAGAACGCTATGCCCGGCTGATGGAGCTCACCGCGCGCATTTCAGCGGAAAAGCTTCAGGCAAAGGTCGGCCGCACGCTCGACGTGATCATCGATGCCGTCGATGACGAAACCGGGGGTGCCACCGGCCGCTCGCAAGCCGACGCGCCCGAGATCGATGGCGAAGTGCATCTGCGCGATGCCGGGCATCTGGCGCAGGGCGTTATCGTGCCCGTCGTCATCGAGGATGCCGACGAGCACGATCTTTACGGCGTGCCCGCGGCCTGACACGCGTCAGCTTGGCGTGTTGGAGCTTGGTGTGCCGGGCCGTTCGCTGCGATAATAGCTGAAGGTCAGGAAAATCGATGTCGCGCCCAGCAGGTGCCATACGGCATGGCCCTGGAACAGGCTGTTCGGTGCGCAGACGATGCCGTTCTGATCGAGGTTCCAGATGGTGAAGGCGACCGCCTTCGCGACGATGCCCGCGAGGTAGAAACCCACCACCACGCCTTTCCGACGCGGTCGTGCAAAGCCCATTTCCACAATGATCGCCGATACCAGCAACACCAGGAACAGCCAGCGCCGCACCTCC
>JBBQDD010000235.1:0-4241 GCA_038319335.1 Sphingomonadales bacterium | reverse complement strand
ATCGGCCATGGCGGCAACCCTAGATCAGAACCCCACCCGATCCTATGGCGCGATTGCGGGTGTATGATCAGGCCCTTCGCCCAGCCCGCCCTCTGCAACCGGCGCGGCGGCAAAGATTTCCCACACCGCGATGAACAGCGCGGCAATCACCGGGCCCAGCACAAAGCCGTTAAAGCCCATCAGCTCAAACCCGCCCAGCGTGGAAATCAGCACCAGATAATCGGGCATCCGCGCCTCACGACCCACCAGGATGGGGCGGGCGACATTGTCGACGCTGCTGATGATGAAGAACCCACACAGGAACAATATGCCCGCTTCCCATGCATTGCCCGTGGCCAGCAGATAGGCCGATGCCGGCACCCACACAAATGCGGTGCCGATCGCCGGGAACAGCGAGAATATGCCCATCGCCACGCCCCATAACAGCGCGCCGCTGATCCCCAGCATCCAGAAGATCACCCCGCCGATGATTCCCTGGAGCAATGCCACCACCACACTGCCCTTGATCGTCGCGCGCACCACCGCGACGAACCGGGTGACGAGCAGGCCACGCTGGTGCGGCGCCAGCGGCAGGCATCGCTCAATCTTGGCGAGCAGCACATTGCCGTCGCGCAGCAGAAAAAAGGTCAGGTACATCATCACGCCCAGCGACAGAAAAAAGCCAAGCGCGCTTTGCCCGACGTTCAGCACCTGCCCTGCCAGCGATTGAAAACTGCTGGCGACGCCCTGTCCGATACGGGCCTGGACGGCGGCAAAATCAGTCAGCCCCCGGGCCGACAGCCAGTCCCGCGCGAATTGCGGCAGGCCGTGCTCGGCCTCTGTAAAGATCCGGCTCAGATCAATCTCGCCGCGCTGGAACTTGGCATAGACGGCCGTTCCCTCGCCGATCAGCGCGGTGCTGAGCAGCAGTGCCGGGATGATCACGACGGCAAAGATCACCCCCAGGGTGATCATGGCGGTTAGGCTTGGCCTGCCGGGCATCATCCGCAGCAGCCATTTGTTGAACGGCGCGAACAGGATGGTCGCGATCACCCCCCACAGGATCGCGCCAATGAACGGGCCGACAAGCCAGGCGAACGCCACCGATGCGCCAATCACCAGCAGCAGCAGGAAGCCCTGTTCCAACGGCGAGCGCGACTCGCTCATGATGCTGTGGCCCCGATGGGAACGGCCCCGGGCGGAAAACGAAAAGCATGGGGATAATGGCTCATCGCGCCCTGATACGATGCGCCGCGCCTGCTAGGCAACACTGGTCAACACGGGGGGCGGAATGGGGCCAGGGCTGGCCAGGAGCAGGGGAGGGGTGGTGGAGCCGAGGGGAATCTAACCCCTGACCTCTGCAGTGCGATTGCAGCGCTCTCCCATCTGAGCTACGGCCCCGCCCCCTTCCGCCGGGGCTGCCGGCGGGGGGCCTGAATATCGGCCCGGCCCGGCTGATGCAATATGTGGCCACGCGCGGATCAGCGTTGCTTTTTGCGCCGCTTTGCGCATACCGCGAATTCGAAAATCAAAACACAGGAGAGCATAATGGCCCATGCATGGACGCTGAAATCACGCCCCAACGGCACCCCGACGCACGAAAATTTCGCGCTGACGGAGATCGCGACCCCAGCCGTCGAAGCGGGCATGGTGCGGATCGCCAATCGCTGGCTGTCGGTTGATCCCTATATGCGCGGCCGGATGAACGACGTGAAAAGCTATACCCCGCCGTTCGCGCTGGGCGAAGCGATGCAGGGCGGTGCCGTGGGCGAAGTCGTGGAAAGCGCAGCAGACGGTTTTGCGGTGGGCGACATGGTGCTCCACATGGCGGGCTGGCGCGACGAGGCCGTTTTGCCCGCAGCCCAGGTGCAGAAACTGCCCCCGCTCGGCGTCGATCCCCAGGCGTTTCTGGGCCAGTTCGGCATGCCGGGCATGACCGCCTATTTCGGCCTGCTGGAAGTGGCGAGCGCAAAGGCGGGCGATACCGTGTTCGTATCGGCAGCGGCAGGCGCAGTGGGATCAACCCTGGTGCAGATCGCCAAGGCAAAGGGCATGACCGTCATCGGCTCTGCTGGCGGGGCAGACAAATGCGCCTGGGTGTCATCGCTCGGCGCAGACCATGTCATCGATTACAAGGAGGGCGGCGCGCTGGTGAAGAAACTGGTGGCAGCGGCTCCCCAGGGCATCGACGTGTATTTCGACAATGTCGGCGGCGAGCATCTGGATGCCGCGCTGGCGGTTGCCAACGAACGCGCCCGGTTTGCGATTTGCGGCATGATCGATGTGTATAACAGCGGCGCGGCGACGGAGCTTCGCTATGCCGCGCGCATCATTGGCGCGCGCATCCGCATTCAGGGCTTCATCGTCAGCGACTATATGGCGCGGGCGGCAGAATTCTATGCCGACATGGCCGGCATGCTGCAGGCGGGCAAGCTGACCCGCGAAGAAACCATCCATGACGGTCTGGCGAGCATGCCCGATGCGTTTCTGGGGCTGTTTTCGGGTGGCAACAAGGGCAAGATGCTTGTCAAGGTGAGCTAGTATCGCTTAACTGCCCCAAAGAATAAAATCCGTGGGGGGTGATATGGCTGGGTGTTTTCGGTGTGCTGCAATTTCCATGTCGGTTTTGTTGTTACCGGCCCCAGTCAAAGCGCAAGAAAAACCCCCTACGGAAAAGCCCGCTGCCGCGTCGGGTTCAGACGATGTTACGGCGATCATAGAATTGCCCGGCCCCGATGAAAATATAGATGTTGCGGCCATCGTTGTGCCGACGCTTGATGGTAAGCCCGGTGTGACCGACGCCGCTGACTACGACAAATATTACTATTTCCACCGCGCCAACACTGACTTCAAGGCAGCACTTGCCGATGTGCGCGATTGCGACGGACTGGCGCGGGGCCTTACTTCAACATCTGGATATGGCGGCTATTATGGCGGCTATGGCGGCGTTGTTGGGGCAGGGGTGGGCGGCGCAATTGGTGCTGTCATGGCAGAGGCGATCTTTGGATCGGCTGAAAAACGCGCGCGACGCCGCGTGAACATGCGGCGCTGCATGTTTTACAAGGGCTATCAGCGGTTCGGCATCGACAAGGATGTGTGGAAGCAATTCAACTTTGAAGAGGGCTTTGGCCCGATCGACGAGAAGGATCGGCAGACATTCCTGAAACAACAGGCCAAAATTGCCGCCGGGCCGACCCCGATCGCGCAGGAGCTTGGCAAGTGATCCGCGGTTTCATGGTGCTCGCGGCCGTTGCACTGGTCCCATCGCTCGGCCGGGCGGCGGAGAAGAACGATCTTGGTCCGGTTGGCGACAAGCCGGTGGCCGCGATTGTGCCGGGTGAAAGCTATGTGGTTATCCAGGCAACGGCGGGGAGTGCCGCCGGGGTTTCAGCACTGATGCTGATCCGCCGGGCTGATCCGGTCGATCTTGATGACTATCGCACGCGCCGTGCCGCCGCACTGGCCAAAGCCCATGCCAAATGGAAAAAGCGCCATGCCGCATGGGTAAAGCTGAAACAGGCCTATGTGGAGGACAAAGCGCAGGGGCAGCGGGCCAACTGGCCGGGCAAGGCACCCGTCGAGCCTAGCGACGCCAATCTGTCGTTCTCGCCGCTCGATCTGGAGAATATCGTCCAGGTCGGCCCGCTCAACCGCTTTGCCAAGGGCGATGCCAAGTCGGTTTACATCCATCACGTTCGCCCGGGGCGATATGCGATTTATGGGCCGTTGACTCAGCTGCCCCAGCCATTGGGGGTGTGCTGGTGCATGGGCACGATCGAGTTCGAGGTGAAGCCCGGCGAGATTGTGCACGCCGGAACGCTGCGCAGCGTACAGGCGGAATGGGCCGAAAAGGCCAAGACTGCCGGCACGACGCCACCCAAAACCGATTTCGACCTGCCCGGCGGGATCAGCCCCTATGCCTGGGATGTGCCGGCGGCGGGCGACGCAATCGACCCGCGCCTTGCCGCGTTCAAGGTCGTCCCGGCTGAATTGCGCGCAGGGGGACGTTTCCCCAATTATTTTGGCCTGGCGATTGATCGATTGGCGCCGGTGGCCGGCGTTCTCGACTATGATCGGGACCGCGTGATTGATGTGAAGGCAGCAAAATAGCGCTGGCTGCATTTCTGGGGCGCGGTGGCATCAACCGCCAGCGGGTGCGCGACTGATCAGGTGCGAATGATCAGGCGCGTCTGATCAGGCGGGGATGTGCGCGGTTGTCCAGGGCGACCGTGCTTCCCAGCCGAGCGTTTCGTAAAGGGCTC
>JBBQDD010000234.1:0-4284 GCA_038319335.1 Sphingomonadales bacterium | reverse complement strand
GCCTTGTCGACCGCGCGCTGGATATTGTCCTTGGGCATCGACTGCGCCTTGGCGGCGTTGATCGCCATGCGCAGGCGCGGGTTCATGTCCGGATCCGGCAGGCCCATCTTGGCGGCAACGGTGATTTCGCGGCTCAGCTTTGAAAACAGCGATGATCGCTTCTTATCCTGCGCACCTTTGCGGTGCATGATGTTCTTGAACTTGGAATGGCCTGCCATAATTCGTCTCTATCAATCGCGGGGGCGGTGCGGGCGGCTTATGCCAGCCCCAGCGCCGCCTTGTACGTGTCGAGCAGCATTTCTGCTTCGTCGCGGTGGTGCTTTTCCATCTTTCGAAGCCGGACGATGGTGCGCATCGTCTTGGTGTCGAAACCGGTTGCCTTGGCCTCGGCATAGACGTCCTTGATATCGTCGGCCATCGCCTTTTTCTCTTCCTCCAGCCGCTCGATGCGCTCGATGAGAAGGCGTAGCTGCTCGGCCGAAATATTGTCGCTCATGGGAAGTCGGCTCCGGTTAAGGCTTCAGGAAAATGGATTGGTGAGCGCGGTCGTCTAGGCCAACATTGGCTCGCGCTCAACCTCCCGCGCTCAACCTTCAGTGCTTCACCTTCAATACAGGGCAGAGGCGTCAATTCGCCGGGAACGCCTGGTGCTTGCCACCCAGCTTCACGGTTGCGCCGCTGCGCATGACGAAATCCACCGTCTCCATGCGGGTCACGTCGGTCAGCGGGTCGCCGGTTACGGCGATGATGTCCGCAGCCTTGCCGGGTTCGATCGATCCGATCTGATCCTTCCGCCCCAATGCGTCCGCTGCATCGATGGTCGCGGCCCGCAGTGCAGCAGCGGGCGTCATCCCCGCGCCCACCATCAGCGCGAATTCACGCGCGTTTTCGCCGTGTTTCGATACGCCGGTATCGGTGCCGAACGCGACCTTCACACCAGCGGCAAAGGCCTTGGCATGGCTTACCCGGGCGGCGGCTGCCGCGGCTTCTGCCTTGGGTATCGTCGCGGGCGGCAGGGCGCCTGCCCGGCCCTGCGCCAATGCGGCGACAGGCGCCAGCATTGTCGGCACCAGCCACGTGCCGCGCGCCTTGAACAGCTTGATCGTCGCATCGTCCAGGAAGGTGCCGTGATCAATCGTGTCGACCCCCGCCTCGATCGCCGCCGCCGTACCCTCGGCTGCATGGCTGTGCGCGGCGACCTTGCGGCCAAAGCTGTGCGCGGTATCGATGATCGCCTTCATCTCCTCCGGTGTCATCTGCCGCCCCAGCCCACCCGCCACATTGGACAAGACACCACCGGTTGCGGCAAACTTGATCACCTGCGCCCCCAGGCCGATCTGCGCGCGCACTGCGCGGCGGCAATCGTCGGGCCCGTCGCACGTGTTGATCTGATGGGCATGGACGGCATCGGCAAATTCTTCCGCCAGGCCATTGCCGCCATCGCCGTGCCCGCCCGTGACGGAGATCATCATGCCTGCGTTGACGATCGTCGGTCCCTCAATCTCGCCTGCCGCGATGGCGTCGCGCAGCGCGCGGATGCCGCGCGGGTCACCGCCCAAATCGCGCACCGTAGTAAAGCCCGCCATCAGATCGGCACGCGCATTCTTCTGCGCCTCGACCATGTCGTCAAACCGGTCGCGCGTCAGTTCGCCCAGCCGCGCCTTCAGCGGATCGCCCGCAATTCCCCATAGATGCACATGCATGTCGATCAGCCCCGGCATCACGAAGCGATCCTTCAGGTCGATCAGGGTCGCGCCGGCGTCGGGCACAGCAAAGCCGTCGCGCACCTCCACCACCTTGCCGTCGCGGATGATGACGGTTACCTTGTCGCGCGGCGGCTGGCCCGGCCGGTCGAGCAACCTACCGGCATGGATATAGGTGGCGGGTGACGGTGCTGCCGGGCTGGGCACAGTTTGGGCAGAGGCAGTTGCCAGGCCAGCCATTCCGATCGCCACAACACCAACCACGTTCACAAATGTCGCGCGCATCGCATCCCCCTTCACTTTGCCGACCCTCAACGGTGTTTGCGCCAGCCTATCGGGGAATGCGCCGCGGTCCAACGCTTAACACGCTGCATCAAGCGTTGCGGGCAACGCTCTGCGCCATCCGCGCCAGCTGTTCCGGCGTGGCCTCTGCCTGGTGCTCGGCCTTCCACTGGGCATAGGGCATGCCATACACCAGTTCGCGCCCCGCCGCCTTGTCCAGCGCGCCGTCCGAAGCCTCTGCCACCCAGTCGCCCAGGCAGTTGCGACAAAATCCGGCCAGCCCCATCAGATCGACATTCTGCGCGTCCGTGCGGTGGCGCAAATGCGCGACCAACCGGCGAAAAGCGGCAGCGGCGACGGTGTCGTCCAGGCTCTCTATCGTCTGCATACGAATTCTCCTCGGTTGATCCTGCGCAGATAGGGGCTAGAGGCCAAGGGCGCAAAGCCCCAAGGAGCGTCCCGATGAGCAAGGCAACAAGCCCGCGATTGCGCAAGGTGCGCGTATTGGCAACGCTCGGCCCGGCGAGCAGCACGCCCGAAATGATCGAAAAGCTGTTCATGGCAGGTGCCGACGCATTTCGAATCAACATGAGCCACGGCGACCAGGAATCGAAAATCCCGCTGATCGAGGCGATCCGCAAGATGGAAAAGCGCACCGGGCGCCCCTCCACAATCCTTGCCGACCTGCAGGGGCCAAAGTTGCGGATCGGCAGGTTCGCCGACGGCAAGGTGATGCTGGAAACCGGCGCCAGCTTCCGTCTTGACCGCGATCCCGCCCCTGGCGACCAAAGCCGGGTCGAGCTGCCGCACCGCGAAATCTTCATCGCGATCGAGGCGGGGGCGCGGCTGTTGCTCGACGATGGCAAGCTGGTGCTGCGGGTGATCGATCACGGCCCCGACTGGATTGAAACCCGGGTGATCGTCGGCGGCGCGCTGTCGAACAGCAAGGGGCTGAACGTGCCCGATGTCGTGGTGCCGATGGCTGCGCTGACCGACAAGGATCGCCGCGACCTCACCTTTGCGCTTGATCAAAATGTCGATTGGATCGCGCTGTCTTTCGTGCAGCGGCCCGAGGATCTGGCCGAGGCCCGGCTGCTGATCCAGGGCCGCGCCGCCCTGCTCGCCAAGATCGAAAAGCCATCTGCGATCGACCGGCTGGAGGAAATTATCGAGCAATGCGACGGCGTGATGGTCGCGCGCGGTGACTTGGGGGTGGAACTGCCACCCGAATCAGTGCCGCCGCTGCAAAAGCGCATCGTGGAGGTATCGCGGCGGCTGGGGCGGCCCGTGGTGGTGGCGACCCAGATGCTCGAATCGATGATCACCTCGCCCTCCCCCACCCGCGCCGAAGTGTCCGACGTTGCGACCGCCGTGTACGACGGGGCAGATGCGATCATGCTGTCCGCCGAAAGCGCTGCCGGGGCATGGCCGATCGAATCGGTGGCGATGATGAATTCGATCGCCGAAGCCGTGGAGCGTGATCCGATGCACGGCGACCGGGTGCACTTCACCATCACCCGCCCCGATCCCACCACGGCAGACGCGCTGGCAGAGGCAGCGACGACGATCGCGCAGACGGCCG
This sequence comes from Sphingomonadales bacterium, assembly GCA_038319335.1. GTDB lineage: Bacteria > Pseudomonadota > Alphaproteobacteria > Sphingomonadales > Sphingomonadaceae > Sphingomonas. The sequence continues at coordinate 717 of JBBQDD010000234.1, read as the reverse complement.
GGGCATGCGCCATCATCTGCTTCACCATTTCGGGCTCAACAGCCCGCCGGGTTGCCCGTGAGCGTCCTTCCGTGCCGATCCTGGTGCTGACCCCCAATCAGGCCACAGCGCGCCGTATGGGGCTGCTATGGGGCACCCACGCCGTGCTGACCCGCGATGTCGGCTCGTTCGAGGACATGGTCGCCAAGGCCAAGCGTATGGCGCTGCGCCACAACGTCGCCAAGGCCGGCGACCGGGTAATCGTGATGGCGGGCGTACCCTTTGGCACGCCGGGTTCAACGAATGTGCTGCACGTGGTGCGCATCGTTGGCGATGAGTTGAAAAACTACAAGGATTAAGGGGGCTATGTCGCTATTGAAGGCGCACAGAATAAACCTTCATCACCCCGTCATTACGCGCGCAGTGAAGCAATCCAGCCAGGCCCCACGCGGTTGGGCTAGATTGCTTCGCTGCGCTCGCAATGACGGAGGATCTTTTTGTGCCGCAGGAAGATTGATCGAGCAAAATCGTCCCATTGCATCGAGCGAAGCCAAGACGATCCGCACACCGCGCTAGCCAGTCAAAATCCCCAGCGCCATCATATCAGCGCGGCAGGGCCCTGCCCCGGTAAACAGCCGCGCCACGATCCCCATCGCCGCCGCGCCTGCGACATTGGCGGGGCTGTCGTCGAAGAATACCGCTTCCGCCGCCGCCAGCCCCAACCGCCGCAGCGCCAGC
>JBBQDD010000233.1:0-4317 GCA_038319335.1 Sphingomonadales bacterium | reverse complement strand
GGACGTCGCGCGGGAGGACGTGATCGCGATTGGTGACGAAACCCGCGATATCGTGGCGGCGAACAAGGTGGGCATCGACAAGGCGGCCGTGCTGTGGGGCTATGCCAATCGCGCGATCCTGACCGCGCTGAAACCCGAAGTGATGTTCGATTCGCCATCCGAGGTGCTGGATTTCCTGCTGGGCCAACGCGACGAGGCTGCCGCTTGAGCGATCGGTTTGCGTTTACGATTGCCGCTACTGACGGTCGCGCTCGCACCGGGCAGATCGCAATGCAGCGCGGCATCATCCGCACGCCTGCCTTCATGCCGGTCGGCACGGCGGCAACCGTCAAGGCGATGAAGCCCGCTGACGTGCGCGCCAGCGGGGCAGACATCATCCTGGGCAATACCTATCACCTGATGCTGCGCCCCGGTGCGGAGCGGGTGGCGAAGCTGAGCGGGCTGCACGGCTTTATGGGGTGGGACAGGCCAATCCTGACCGACAGTGGCGGCTATCAGGTGATGAGCCTATCCGATCTGACGACGCGCAGCGAGGACGGGGTCACCTTCAAATCGCATCTCGACGGCAGCCGCCACACGCTGTCGCCCGAACGATCGATCGAAATCCAGCGGCTGCTGGGATCGGATATCGTGATGGCGTTTGACGAGCTGGTGCCGACCACGTCGACGCCAGAGGTACAGCAGGCGGCAATGGCCCGGTCCATGCGCTGGGCAAAACGATCCCGCGCGGCCTTTGACGGCGGCGGTGCGCATGCAGAGGGGGCGGCGATTTTCGGCATCCAGCAGGGCGCGCTTGACGAAAAGCTCCGCAAGGACAGTGCCGATGCGCTGATCGACATTGGGTTTGATGGCTATGCCGTGGGCGGGCTCGCGGTGGGCGAAGGCCAAGCCGCGATGTTCGGCTGCCTTGATTTCGCACCCGGCCAGCTGCCTGCCGAAAAGCCCCGTTACCTGATGGGCGTTGGCAAGCCCGACGATATCGTCGGCGCGGTGGAGCGCGGCATCGACCTGTTCGATTGCGTGCTGCCCACCCGTTCGGGCCGCACCGGCCAGGCCTTTACCCGGCGCGGGCCGATCAACATCCGCAACGCCAAATTCGCCGAGGATACAGGGCCGATCGACCCGGCCTGTGCCTGCCCCGTGTGCACAGGGTGGAGCCGCGCCTATCTGCACCATCTGGTCCGCTCTGCCGAGATTTTGGGCGCGATGTTGATGACCGAGCATAATTTGTGGTTTTATGAGACGTTGATGGCCGATTTGCGCACCGCCATCAGCGCGCAGCGGCTGACAAGCTTCGCGCAAACGTTCAGAAAAGAATATGCTGGCACCTGATGTTGTAACGGGCGAACCGGCGATGAGGAGAGTGACATGGCTGAAATGAACGAAATCGAAGCGGCAGCCCATGCCGCCAAGCGCGTGCGCGAAGCCGCCGAGCTCACCGATCAGGAGAAGAAGGCAAAAGCCAAGGAAGGCCAGTGGCCGCTGGTGCCGATTGGCATCGGGCTGGGCATCGGTTCTGCCGCGCTGGCCGCCGCCCTGCTCTATTCACGCAGCGGCCGGAAGGACAAAAGCTGATCCCGTCGCCGCCGGCTGCCGTTCGGCCGCCGAGTAACCTGACTTGCCTGTCTCTGCGGCTCCATGCGGGCCACCCCTTCCCTGCCGGAGTGTTCCCCATGCGCCTTGTTCGTGCCGCCCTGCTGCTCAGCGTTGCCGCCCTGCCCTTTGCGGCGCACGCCCGCCCGGCAAAGCCGCCCAAACGCGCCGCGCCCGCTGCATCCGCGGTAAAGCCCATCGCCTTTACCCAGCGCACCCTTGCCAATGGCCTGCGCGTCTATGCGATCCGCGATACCGGCACCGCAACCGTCTCCGTACAAGTCTGGTATGATGTCGGGTCAAAGGATGATCCCAAGGGGCGGTCAGGCTTTGCGCACATGTTTGAACATCTGATGTTCAAGGCAACCCGCAACCTGGTGCCCGAGCAGTTTGATCGCCTGACCGAGGATGTCGGCGGATTCAACAATGCGTCGACCAACGATGATTATACCAATTACTATCAAACGGTGCCTGCCAACCACTTGCAGCGGCTGTTATTTGCCGAAGCCGACCGGATGGCGTCGCTGGTGGTGGAGCCGACATCCTTCGCGTCCGAACGCGATGTGGTGAAAGAGGAACTGCGGCTGCGCGTGCTCGCCCAGCCTTATGGCAAGCTGTTCTCGCTCTATCTGCCAGAGATTTCCTACACCACCCACCCCTATGCCCGCCCGGGCATTGGCAGCATCGACGATCTGGAAGCCGCCTCTATCGACGATGTGCGCGCCTTTCACGCCACTTATTACCGGCCCGACAATGCCGTGCTGGTGGTGGCCGGAAATTTCGACGCAAAGCAGCTGGACGCGTGGATCGACCAGTATTTCGCCGGCATCAAAAAGCCCGATCGCACCATCCCGCGCGTGACGGTGACCGAGCCGGAGCGCACCGCTGCGACCACGCGCACGGTGTATGAGGAGAACACGCCGCTCCCTGCGGTCATCATCAGCTATCCCATCCCCGCCGATCGCCACCCCGATTCCGCGCCGCTGGCGGTGCTGAACACGATCCTATCGGGCGGTGAAAGTTCACGCCTGTACGAATCGCTGGTGTACCGCGATCAGATTGCGCAGTCCGCGGGCACCTTCCTCGATTCCAAACAATCGACCGGCGCCTTTGCCGCCTATGCGATCCTGGCGGGCGGCAAGACGGTGGCGGCGGGCGAAGCCGGGCTGCGTGCGGAAATCGCGCGGGTTCGCGACAAGCCGGTATCACTCGCCGAACTGAACGAGGCCAAGAACCAAATCCTCACCGGCGCGATCAGCCAACGCGAAACAGCCGACGGCAAGGCATCCGCGATCGCCAGCGCGGTCATCATCGATGGTGATCCCCGCGCCGCCGATCGTCAGCTTGCCGCACTCGCCGCGGTTACCACTGCCGATGTTCAGCGGGTCGCCAGGCGCTATCTGGCAGAAACCCGGTCGGCCACGGTGCGCTATCTGCCTGCTACCCCCGGCGGGCCAAAGGGCGACGTGATTGCGGTTGCCCCCACCGTCCAGGTCGCCGCGCTGAAGGCACCTGCGGACATCACCATCGTCACGCCCGCGCCCGCAGGCGAGCGCATCCTGCCGCCTGCCCCCGGCGCGCCGATCGCCGCTGCCATCCCCGCCCCCATCGAAACCCGGCTCGCCAATGGCCTGCGCGTCATCGTGGTGGAAAAGCATGATCTGCCACTGATCTCGGCAAGCGTCGTGGTAACCCCCGGCGGCGGCGCGGCTGACCCGGCGGCCCGTGCCGGGTTGAACAACCTGACGGCAGGCCTGCTCACCAAAGGCACCGCCACTCGCTCTGCGACCGATATCGCCCGCCAGATCGAGTCACTGGGCGGCTCCATCAGCAGCGATGCCGATTGGGACGGCGCATCGGTGAGCGTCGGCGTGAAATCTGATCAGGCCGTGCCTGCAATGGCGATTCTGGCCGATGTCGCGCTGCACCCTGCCTTTGCGCAGGACGAGATTGATCGCGCCCGCACCCAGACGATCGATGGCATCGGTGTTGACCTGAAAGACCCCGGCCGGCTTGCGGGCATCGTTGCCGCCCGCGCCGTTTTCGGCAGCGCGGCTTATGGCCACACGCTGGCGGGCACGGCGGACTCGCTGAAGGCCATCACTCGCGCTGACGTGACGAACAGCTATGCTGCCAGCTGGCGACCCGATCGCGCCGCGCTGGTACTGGTCGGGGATATCACGCTCGCGCAGGCACGCGCGCTGGCGGAAAAGAACTTCGCCGGGTGGAAAGTCCCGGCGACCGCCGCCCCCGCGATGCCCGTCACTGCCACAAGCTATCCGCAACCGCGCGTCATCGTGGTCGATTTCCCCGGTGCGGGGCAGGCGGGTGTGGTCGTGTCGCGGGTGGGCATCGTCCGCAAAGACGCGGGCTATTACCCGGCAGCGGTGGCCAATGCGACGCTGGGCGTTGGCTTTTCGTCACGGCTCAACCAGGAAATCCGCATCAAGCGCGGCCTGGCTTATGGCGCTGGCAGCTCGGTCGCCGCGCGCCGCCAGCCCGGCCCGATCAGCGCCAGCACGCAGACAAAGAACCCGTCCGCTGCCCAGGTGGTGTCGCTGATCGTCGCGGAGATGAAGCGGCTGGGCAGCGAACCCGCCCCAGCTGCCGAACTCGATACGCGCAAAGCCGTGCTGATCGGTGGCTTCGGGCGATCGGCAGAGACCACCGGCGGGATTGCCTCGCTGATCGGCGGCTATGTGATTGACGATGTGCCGCTGAGCG
>JBBQDD010000232.1:0-4444 GCA_038319335.1 Sphingomonadales bacterium | reverse complement strand
CATGGCGTGCATCCCTGTTGGGCACGCATCATGCCTGCCGCGTCGCCAATCTAGGCGAAAATGCCCCGGTTTGCGCGCAAATTCGGCGCACCCGCGCGATCACCGATCATCCGGTGACGGCATGGGGTGGAAACCGTGGTGAGGGTCACCCCGTCACCACGGTGTTGAACAGCGCGTTCTGCGCCAGGATCAGCGTGGCCGTTGATGCAAAGGCCAGCACGACGATGGTGATGCTGCGAATGGTGGTCATGGTCTCTCTCGTTATGGATTGGATGAAGTTGCGGGACGGCGATCAGGCGATCGGCACCAGCGGAATGGCAGCGCTGACCATCACGGTCGCGAACAGAACGGCGGCTGCTGCAGAAACAACAACGCGTGAGATGCTTTCGATGCGGAACATGGTATTTTCCCTTTTCTGTCGCCAGCCAGACCATCCGGCCAGCGATGCCAAGGGGATTGCAGGGAGCGTGCCAATTGCAAAAAACCGCAGAATTCAGCCCTTGTTCACCAAAGACTGTTCGCTGATGCGGGAAATTTCCCAAATATTCTGGTGAAAGTCGCCAAGTTTTAGCAGATGTTGCGGATCAGAAACGACCGCCAGCGATCAGCCGATTTTCAGGCAGTTCCGGCCATCCGCCTTGGCCGCATAAAGCAGCCGATCAGCCCGCACGAACACATCGCCAACCTCTTCAGCCACGCCCGCCGCCGTAAGCCCCGCGGAAAAAGTCACCTCGCCCAGCGGCACATCCGATTCGCGCAGGCGGTAGCGCTTCTTCGCCACCAGCATGCGCGCTGATTCGAGCATGTTCTGCGCCGCCTGCAGATCGACGCCTGTAAACAGCACGACAAATTCCTCACCGCCATAGCGCGCGACGATATGGTCGCCGCACTCCTCGTCCAGCACATCGCCGATGGCCTTCAGCACCCGGTCCCCCACTGAATGGCCGAACCCGTCATTGACCAGCTTGAAATGATCGATGTCGCATACGGACACGCACATCGCGGTACCCTTTGCGAGATGCTCGGCATAGGCCTCTTCAAAGGCGCGGCGATTGGGCAGGCCGGTCAGCGGATCGCGGCGGGCATTGTCGCGCGCTTCCTCCAGCTTGGTACGCAGCTCGCTCGCCTCGCGGGTGGCGACTTCCAGCTGGCTTTCAGCGGTCTGTACTCGGTCGAGCATCGCGCTGGTGATGCGCATCACTTCATTGGGCGCAACTGGCCCTGTGGACACGCGCATCGCATCAGCGGTGGCGGCCAGATCACGCCCGAAATCGGCGGTTTCGTTGCGCATCGCGCGGACGAGATCCTGAAAGCCTTCAACCTGCATCTGGGTTTGCGCGACAAGCCCCTGCCCCGTTTCCGCCATGGCCGGCATCTCGACGGGCGCGTTGCCCACATCGCCGCCCAGCGCCAGAATGTCCCGCTTGGTGAGCCGGACGCCGCCATCGGTCAGCGCAGCAACGGCGCGGGCCAGCGTGCCGCCGGGTTCGCTGATGACGCGGTAGGCAAAGGCATAGTTGACAGGATCCGGGCCAAGCCGGTTGTCCATCAGGAACGCGCCGATGCGATCGAAGATCGCACGGCTAAGGTCGCCGCGATCCACCGTCGCTTCCGCTTTGAACCCCACTGCCGCTCTAACGCCCATCACCACCGCTTCCGCCACACATTCCTGTCCAACGCCCACCCACATAAACGCGTGAAATGGTGCTTAGCGTGCAAGACCTAACATTCGGTGACTGTGTAACGATCGGCAGCGCAGGCCGGTTTCTGGCGAACGAAATCCTAGCGGGCAGCACTCAGCCGCCGCACGGCTTCCAGCGTGGTGCGGACATGATCGGCATAGCTCATGTCATTATGCACAAATGCGATCTTGCCGTTTTTTGCAATGACATAGCTGGTCCGGCTGGTGATCGTGCGGCCGCCACCGCGGGGCAGGGCCACGTCATAGCCGGAGACCACGGCAGGGCCTGCGCTGGCGACCATGAATTTGCCGGCACAATCCTTGGCGGAAAAATCGGCAAGCACATCAACCGGATCGGCCGACATGCCGATAACGGTCGCGCCGGCCTTGGTGAATTCCGGGATCGCCTCTGCAAAGGCGCGGGCCTCTGCACTGCAGCCGGGGGTGAAGGCCGCGGGGAAGAAATACAGGACGACCGGGCCCTTTGCGAGCGCCGCCTTCAGATTGACAGGCGTGATCTTGCCCGCCGTGGCGCCGCGCGTGGTGAAATCAGGTGCCTTTGCGCCAACCGCCAGCGCGGCATAGGCCGGGGCGGCGGCCATCATGGCCAGGGGCAGGCTTGCGAGCAGCAGGGGCAAACGCTTCATGATGATCTCCAACGGCGGACTGTGAGTGCAGGGCATGGCGCAGGCTTCAGCGCGGGGCAATACGGCTTTATGGCCGCGCGGCTTTACCGGGTGAACGCGATGCCGATTCGGGCATGGGTATCGGCGCGGTTATAGTCGCTGATCGCCTCGCCAAAGCCATGAAATGCCTGGCCGAATACATATAGCCCGATATCGCCGACGCCGAATCGCTTGATGGGATAGGAAGCGAACAGCTCCGCCGAGCCCAGGCGCGTCATCGGGTTGCCGCGCGCATAAAGCGCCAGTTTCAGGCCGTCCTTCTGCTCCAGCGATGCTGCCAGCGCGCCATTGCCATAGAAACGCTCAATGTCGCCCGCGATCCCCTGCGTGCCGACATAGACCCAGCCCTGCGGCGCGATATCGATTCGCCAGTCATTGCCCAGCGCAAACGTCTTGTTCAGCCGCACATAAAGCCGGTTGATGTCCACCGAATTGGCCGGCCCGCCGCCGTTCGAATCATGGCGATAGCCAAGCGAGAGCTGCGTCGTCGGATCGAGCGGCACATCGATAAACGCTTCGGGGCTGTAGGTTGTCGCGCGAATTGGCCCCGATGGCTGGTCGAGCGCCCAGAAAATCGTCTGGGTGTACGCCACCTTGATATAGGATGCCGGGCCGGTGCTGGCGAAGGGTTGCAGTGCAAAGCTCAGCTGCACCTTGGCCCCCGAATCGCCAGTGCCGACAACGCCGTAAGTCGGCTCGAACGGACTGAAGCGGTTGAGGAACGCAGCGGATGTGCCGCGCCCGGTGGTCGCCACCTGCTCCCCCGGGCCTTGCGGCGTCGCGCGGGCAACCTCTGCACGCGGCTCGACAGGTCTCGCCAGGGGGGCCAGCCGGTAGCGCAATCGCGCAAATCCGCCCGGGGCCACGGGTGCGATATCCGCCGTCGATCGAATCAGTTCCAGCGTCAGCGCCGTCCCGTCCCGCGCGATCGTCTGGATCGTGGCCGGGGCATCGACGGGTGCGGCGTCTTTTCCTTCATTGACCAGAAACACATCGACCCCGCTCAGCGCGCCTGCCGCAGACGCAGGGGGCTCGACCAGCGGACGCAACTGAGCTGCAACCGGGGATGCCAGCGACAGCATCGGTGCGGCGATCAGCGCCGCCAGGGGGAGCATTCTTGGCATGACACCCATTTGTCAGCCGATTGTGACAGAAGCGAGTCGCTTTTCACGCTGGCGAGCCGCCGCGCGCGCCGCTAGGCCAATTGCATGCGCATTACGCCTGCCGATATCGATCTCGCCAACCGCCTTGCCGATGCGGCAGGCGCGGTGATCCGCCCCTATTTCCGCGCGCCGCACGGGCTGGAGACCAAGGCGGATCACTCCCCCGTCACGCTTGCCGACCGCGAGGCGGAAGCCGCGATGCGCCGGATGGTCGAAGCGGCCTTCCCCGATGATGCGATCATCGGGGAGGAATATGGCACCAAAGCGGGCTCCAGCGGCCGCGCCTGGGTGCTCGATCCGGTCGGCGGCACCCGCGCCTTTGTGTCCGGGCGCCCGGTTTTCGGCACGCTGATCGCGCTGATGATTGAGGGGTGGCCGATGCTGGGCATTATCGATCAACCCATCCTGCACGAACGCTGGCTGGGCGTGATCGGCAAGCCAACCTTGTTCAACGGCGCGCCAGTGCGCAGCCGCGCCTGCGCCGCGCTGGAAGGGGCCGCCCTCGGCACCACCAGCCCGCATGCCTTTGACGAGCATCAGGCCGATCATTTCGTGGCGCTGGTGCGCGCAGTTTCGGGCGGATCGATGCGGCAGGGGCCGATCTATGGCGGCGACTGTTACAATTATGGCTGCCTCGCCTCAGGCCATCTCGATATCGTCGTCGAGGCGGGATTGAAGGTGCATGATTTCGCCGCTTTGGTCCCGGTGGTTGAGGGTGCTGGCGGGCGGATGTGCGACTGGCAGGGCGACCCGCTGACTGCCGACAGCATCGGCGACGTGATCGCAGCGGGCGACCCGGCGCGGATCGAGGACATTGTCGAGGCGCTGGCCTGCCACGGGCATTGAGTGTTGCCCGAAAAACTTACCTCAATCTTGATCGTCATTGCGAGCGCAGCGAAGCAATGACGACGTGA
>JBBQDD010000231.1:0-4540 GCA_038319335.1 Sphingomonadales bacterium | reverse complement strand
ATCGAGGACGTCCCGGTATCCGCCAAGGCGCAACTGAGCTTCGCGCCCGGCGGCAAGCATGTGATGCTGTTCGGCATCAACCCCGTCGTAAAGCCCGGCGGCAAGATGATGCTGGTCTTCACTTTTTCGAACAATCTGAAGATCGAATATGATGCCCCGGTGATCAGCGCGGGCGACCCGGCACCAAAGGATTGAGTGCGGCGGGGCCAAGGGATGGTCGACCGCTGAGCGCCGGTGAAATCGCGCTGGCACAAAGCGTGTTCGGCGCGGCCATCGATTATGCGCCGGTGCGGATCATCCAGCGCAAATGGGCTTTTTTCCAGCCGCGCGAAACGGTGATGGCCCCGCGCGGGCACCTGCATTTCCACCCCAAGGGGTGCCAATATTGCGACGATTTCGCCGATGGCCACCGCGATGCGCAGGGGCTGTTCATCCATGAAATGACGCATGTCTGGCAGCACCAGCGCGGCATATTCCTGCCGCTACGCCGCCTGCCGTTTGCGCGCTATGATTATGCGATCAAGCCCGGCCAGCCCTTTGTCCGTTACGGGATTGAGCAACAGGCAGAGATTGTCCGGCACAGCTTTTTGCTGCGGATCGGCGCCACCGTGCGCGGCGCGCCACCGCTGGCGCAATATGAGAGCATCCTGCCATTTGGGTGAGGCCACCCCGCTGGCATCATCGCCCCGCACCCGCTAACGCCGTTTCAAATGAAACCAGTTTGGGGGCCGATATCGTGCATGACTTGAGCCATTACGGCCTGTCGCGAGAGCGCGGCTTTTTGTCTGCGGCAGAAATTGACGCGGTGGTGCTGCCCGATGATTTCGCCGAGGTGGAAGATGCCGCCGCCATGCTCTCTGGCCTCGTGACCACCGGGCGGATCCGCCATTGGCTGGGCGCGCTGCCGATCCCCGATTATGACGGGCTGATCGCCACTGGAGACACTGCGGCGATCGGCGTGGCGATGGTGCGTTATTCCTTCCTGGTCCAGGCCTATGTGTGGGGCGAGCCGGTGCCGATCACCACGCTGCCCGCCAACCTCACGCTGCCCTTTGTCGCGCTATCCGATGCGATCGGCTTTCCGCCGGTGATGAATTATGCGGGCTATGTGCTCGACAACTGGTTCCGGCTCGACAAAACAGGGGCGATTACCCTCGACAATATTGTGATGGATCAGCATTTTGCCGGGGGGCAGGACGAAAACTGGTTCGTGCTGGTGCACGTCGCGATCGAGGCGGTGGCGGGCCGTGCGTTGGCGCTGGGGGTCGATCTGGTCCGCGCCAGTGATGCTCGAGATGCCGCTCGCACCGAAGCGCTGCTGATCGAGATGAACGGCGTTTGGGATGAGATCAACGCGATCTTCGACCGGATGGTGGAGAAGTGCGATCCTTACGTCTATTTTAACCGCGTCCGCCCGTACATCAACGGCTGGAAGAACAACCCGGCGATGCCCGACGGGCTGATCTATGAAGGCGTCGCGCGGTTCGGCGGAAAGCCGCAGCAGTTGCGCGGGCAGACGGGATCGCAAAGCTCGATCGTGCCGACGATGGACGCGCTGTTCCAGGTCACCCACACGGATGATGAACTGCGCGCCTTCCTGGCCGAGCTCCACCATTATCGCCCGCGCCAGCACCGCGCCTTTATCGAAGACATGCAGGCCGCCAGCAACCTGCGTGATTTCGCCCGAACGCAACCGCAATCGCTGAAAGACGCGTTCAACGCCTGTGTCGAACAGGTTGCCCGTTTCCGCAGCCGCCACCTTGAATATGCCGCCAGCTATATCAACAAACAGGCATCCAATGCGGCGGGCAACGACCCCGATGTCGGCACTGGCGGCACACCGTTCATGAAATATCTGAAAAAGCACCGCGACGAAAACCGCGCCCAGGTGATCTGAAGTTCTGATCGTTCGGCAGGCGGAATGACGATTCCCATTTGGCGCGTTTGGCTTTAGCGTCGCGGCGATGAAGCGGTTCCGGGGATCACGATTGGCGTGCGCAGGCGCACTCGCGCTACTGCTATCGGCCTGCGCGGGCGGCAATGTGCGCCCGGTCAGCGACACGCCGGTCAAGATCGGCAAGCCGTACAAGGTGCGCGGCACCACCTATGTGCCGGAGGCTGATCCGGGCTATGACATGCTCGGCTATGCCAGCTGGTATGGCAGCGAGAGCGGTAACGTGACCGCAAGCAGCGAGCGGTTTCGCCCCGAATGGATCACCGCTGCCCATCGCACGCTGCCGCTGCCGACCTATGTCGAGGTGACCGCGCTTGATACCGGGCGGCGCATATTGGTGCGGATCAATGATCGCGGGCCCTTTGGCCCGGCCAAGCGGATTATTGATCTGTCACGCGGCGCGGCCGAATTGCTGGGTGTGAAAACGCAAGGGCTTGCGCGTGTGCGCGTGCAGCGCGTCGAGCCGTCCAAGAAGGACCGCGATCGCCTGCGCCGAGGCAAAGCGGCCCGGAATCTGGACCCGGTATCAGGTCGTGTGCTGAAGAATTTGCGCGCGCAGTTTCTGGATGCGGGGCTGTAGGAAGGTGCGTTCGTCGCGGCGTCTGTTGCCGGCATGCGGCCCGCATCCCGCCGACCTTACCGCCCCCCAATCAGAGGGGGCGGCGGACGGGGTATCCAATGATATGGATCAGAGGATGAGGATGGCGCCGATCACCAGCGCCTGGGTGGCGATGGCCATGACGCCCGTGGCGACAGCTTCAAAGCTGGGCATGGTTCAGTCTCCAACGCCGGATCATTCCGGCCCCGTTCACATGGAGATTGTTACGCTGCCTCGCAATTTTATTACGCGTAATCGTGGTTGCATCAAACGCAATTGGTAAGGGGCTTACCCGCCAAACACGCGCGCGAAGATCGTATCGACATGCTTCAGGTGATAGCCAAGGTCGAATTTCGCCTCGATTTCCGCAGGTGGCAGCGCGGCGGTTACCTCGGGATCGGACTTCAGCAGCTCGAGCAGCGACAGCGCGCCGTCGCTTTCCCATACTTTCATCGCATTGCGTTGCACCAGGCGATACGAATCCTCGCGGCTGACACCTGCCTGCGTCAGCGCCAGCAGCACGCGCTGCGAATGGACGAGCCCGCCCATCTTGTTCAGATTTTTCTCCATCCGCTCGGGATAGACCAGCAACTTGTCCATCACCCCGGTCATCCGGGCGAGCGCGAAATCGAGCGTGATCGTCGCATCGGGGCCGATATAGCGTTCCACCGACGAGTGGCTGATGTCGCGCTCATGCCACAACGCGACATTTTCCAGCGCGGGCGTCACATAGCCGCGCACCATCCGCGCCAGCCCGGTCAAATTCTCTGTCAGCACCGGGTTGCGCTTGTGCGGCATCGCCGATGATCCCTTTTGGCCGGGGGCGAAATATTCCTCGGCCTCCAGTACTTCGGTACGCTGCAAATGCCGGATTTCGGTGGCGAGCCGTTCGATCGAACTGGCGATGACACCCAGGGTCGCGAAGAACATCGCATGGCGATCGCGCGGAATGACCTGGGTGGAGACGGGTTCGACGGTGAGCCCCAGCTTGGCCGCGACATGCGCCTCAACCGCTGGATCGATATTGGCAAAGGTGCCGACCGCGCCGGAGATGGCGCAGGTGGCGATATCGGCGCGTGCCGCGACCAGCCGGGCGCGGTGGCGATCAAACTCGGCATGGGCCTGGGCGAGTTTCAGCCCGAAAGTGACGGGTTCGGCATGGATCCCGTGGCTGCGCCCGATGGTGGGGGTCAGCTTGTGCTCGATCGCCCGGCGCTTCAGCACGGCCAGCAGCGCATCGATATCGGCGATCAACAGATCGGCGGCGCGCGCGAGTTGCACTGCCAGGCAGGTATCGAGCACGTCCGACGATGTCATGCCCTGGTGCATGAAGCGCGCTTCTTCGCCCACCTGTTCTGCCACCCAGGTGAGGAAGGCGATCACATCATGCTTGGTCACCGCTTCAATCGCGTCGATGGCGGCCACGTCGATCACCGGATCAGTTGCCCACCAGCGCCACAGCGCGGCGGCAGCTTGTTTGGGCACCACGCCCAGATCGGCGAGCGCGTCGGTGGCATGGGCTTCGATTTCGAACCAGATGCGAAAACGTGCCTCTGCAGACCACAGCGCAACCATATCGGGTCGTGAATAACGGGCGATCATGAGCTTTCCTCGGGCGCAAAACGGCAAGTCATCGCGCAAAGCGAACAGACTCGGGACGAAGCGCGACCTAGCAGGGACAGGCCGTGTCGCCAAACCGGCAGAATATGCAGCCAAATCAACGCGAGCGGGTTGGTAACGATGAAGCGGCTCGCCAACCCCCCGGGCCACTTCCCTGAATTTACGCGATAAACTGGAGACAGAATATGATGAAATTCACCCTTCTGGCCGGCGCGATGCTGATCGCCGCCCCCGCAATCGCCCAACAGGCACCCACCGGCATGGAGCAGCTTCCACCGTCGTCGGCAGCCCCGGTGCAAATGCAGACGCCGCCATCAACAGCCCCAGCCGAAGCGCCGGCAACCCAGGCTCAGGGGGCGGCAACGCCT
>JBBQDD010000230.1:0-4542 GCA_038319335.1 Sphingomonadales bacterium | reverse complement strand
CGGGTTATGTGCCGATCGCGCATGCCAGTGACGGCCTCGGCTCGATCCGCATTCCAGCCGCTTGCTGCGGACTGGTCGGCCTGAAGGTGACGCGCGATCGCAATCCTAATCTGCCCGATGGCTTTGACTATGCGATGGGATTTTGTGTCGATCATGTCGTGACACGATCGGTGCGGGACAGCGCTGCAATGCTCGATATCACCGGGCGACCCGAACCGGGCTCACCCTATGCGATCCCGCCCAAGGCGGGGCCGTATCTGGAGGATGTCGCCCGCGAGCCCGGGCGGCTTCGTATTGCCTGGTCGTTCGAGACGCCGTCCGGTCGTCTTCCATCGGACGAGGTGGCCGAAGCAATACGCACTACCGCCACAGCACTCGCCGATCTTGGCCATGATGTGTTCGAAGCCGGGCTCGGCGTTGAGTATGCCGCGCTCTATGCTGCCCGCGCGCCGGTCTCTGCAGCAAACTTCGCGGCGGGCATGGCGCGCACAATCGCGCGCGTCGGGCGCGAGCCGGGGGCAGACGATCTTGAATCGATGACGCAGGCGGCGCTCCATGCCTCGCGCAAGGTTACGGGCGAACAGGCATTTTGGGGTTATCAGCAACTGCGCATCCTGACGCGCGGCGTGCTCGAACGCTTCGAGACGTTTGACGTCTTCCTGTCGCCGATCATGACCGCGCCGGCGCCCGCAATTGGAGAGATTGCCGGGTCGTCGGTCGATCCGGCCACGCTGGTCCGCCGACAGACCGAGCTGTTCCCCTATGCCGCTTTGTTCAATTTCACCGGCCAGCCATCAATCAGCCTGCCGCTGGCCGTAGCGCCGAACGGGTTGCCGATCGGCATGATGTTTACCGCGCGTTATGCCGACGAAGCGACCCTGTTCCGTCTCGCCGGACAACTTGAACGCGAGATTGGCTGGGCAGGCGGGCGCCCCCAAATCTGGAACTGAAGGCAGCGAAAAGTCGCCGCTGCCCCAGTCGGCAGCCCGAAAGCGCGGTAGCGGCGGACATGCTGCATGTCCCGTTTTCACTGTCGTTGCGGAACGTTGAACACCTGCTGTTCGAGCGCGGGTTTGGCAGTTGCCATCAGACCGTGCGGCTGTGGTGGAACGGTTACCGGTTGCGATATTCGGCAGGATCAAGACCGTATTTGGCAAGCTTTTCATACAGCGTTTTGCGCGGCGTCCCCAACGCATGCGCGGCAAGAGTTACCTGACCGTTTGCGGTTTCAAGCGCTTCATGCAGCAGGCCTTTTTCGAACTCCGCGATACGAAGTGCCAGTGGCGCAGGATCAACTTTGGACGCTGAAGCCGGCCGCGCCAGGCCCAGCGCCACCGCATAGGCAAAGTTGCGCAGTTCGCGGGCATTTCCCGGCCAGTCATTGTCGGCCAGTGCGCGCCGGTCAGCCGCGGACAGGGTCAATCGTCGCCCGCCAGCCTCGCCCAGCGCCTGACGGACGAAATAGGTGAACAGCGGCGCGATATCTTCTTTTCGCTCGCGCAGTGGCGGAATGGCAATCCTGACGGCGCTTACCCGATAGAACAGGTCGCTGCGCAACACCCCGTCGGCCACCATCGGTTCGAGCAAGTGCGCGCTGGCGGCAATCAATCGGACATTGCAGGGCTGGCATGCGCCATCTGCGCGCTGAATGCGGCGGCGCTCAACCGCATCAATCAACACCGCCTGATCGGGCGGCAGCAGTGCGCCGAGATCATCGATAAACAACACGCCGCCTTCCGCTTCGGCCAGCCCGAGAGCGATTGCTGATCCCGATTCGTCAAGCGATGCACCATGAACCGCCACGAACGGCCCGTTGGCGCGGGCCGATTGGGTGTGAATCGTGCGGGCGAACAGTTCTTTGCCCGTGCCTGTCTCACCGGTGACCAACACGTCCAGATCCGTTCGCGCGACCTGCGCCAATGTTGCGCGAAGGGTTTGTATCGTCGGCGAGCCGCCAACGATTTCGTGCATCGTGCGGCCCAACTCTGCGCGCAGGCGCCGATTGTCGAGCACCAGGGCGCGTTGCTGAAGGGCGCGGGCGACGCTGGCGGTCAGGTGCTCGGTGGAAAATGGTTTTGCCAGAAAATCAAATGCGCCTGCATGAAGGGCCCGAACTGCCATCGCGATGTCGCCGTGCCCGGTCACCAGCAGCACCGGAATGTCACGGTCGACCGCCAGCACCCGCTCGAACAGCGCCAATCCGTCCATGCCGGGCATACGAACGTCGGTCACCAATACCCCGTTGAACGCCGCCGACAGGCGTTTCAGCGCGGGGCGGGCAGAATCAAAACTCTCGACATCAAATCCTGCAAGGTCAAGCGTTTGCGCCGTCGCCGCGCGAAGATCGATATCATCCTCGACAAGCAGCACCTGCCCGCTCATGGCCGCAAAATCCGAACGCTGAAGGTTGTGCCATCTGGGCCGCTCTTTGCTAGCGCCAGTTCACCGCCAAAGGCCCGGGCAATGTCGCGCGCGATCGCAAGACCCAGCCCCAGGCCATCCGCGCGCCCGGTGACGAAGGGCGTGAAGATCTGGTCCTTCAACGCCGCTGGCACGCCGGGTCCGTTGTCGGCCACTGTCACATCAACTTTGCCCGTCCCAGACCGTGCGGCAATGCTGATCCGGCCCGATGGGTGGCTGGCCAGCGCGTCAATGGCATTGGTCAGCAGATTGACGAACACCTGTTCCAGCCGCAGCCGGTCTGCAATCACGATCCGGGGATCGCGCGCGCGTCGCCAATCGATGGAAATTGACCCCGGCCCGATCCGGTGGCGCACCATGTTCAGCGCGCTGTCGATGGCGTCATCCAGGTTCACTTCGCACACTTCCGGGGTGCGAAGGCGTGCAAATTGGCGCAATTCGCTCGAAATACGCGCAACACGGTCGGTAAGCGCGACAATCTGGGTTAAATTGCTGCGAACTTCACCCAGTTTGTCAGTGTCCAGGAAGACGCTGGCATTTTCGGCATATGCCCGAATGCTGGCGGTCGGTTGATTAAGCTCATGTGCGACCCCGGCGACAATCTGGCCAAGCGTGCCCAACCGGTTCATCTGGGCGAGCTTGTCGCGCGCTTCGCGGTAACGCTGGTCGGCCCGCTCGCGTTCGGCGCTTTCCCTTCGTAGATCGGCATTGGCTGACTGGAGTTCCTGGGTGCGCGATGCCACCTGCACTTCCAGTTCATGCCTGGCGGCCGCGTTCAGGGCGGCGCGTTCCGATTGGCGGATCCAGACCAGCAACATCAAAACAATCGCGCCGATGATCACGACCGCGGTTGCGCTAGCCTGAATCCGCGCGGCAAACAGGGCGGGCGCAATCGGCGCCAGCGCGATCAGCCGGGCGTCCTTTAACGGTATTTGCAATGCCGCACTTCGGTAGCGGCCATCGGGCAGATGGACGTCATCACTGTTAAAAGTTGCAGCCATGGGTTGCAGGCGTTGCCCGGTGAACTGGCGGGTTGCCTCGATTTCCCGGCGGGCAGCAGGTGCCAGCGGGCGCAGCGTGCGAAATCGCCAGTCCGGGCGGCTCGCCACGATGATCACGCCGTGCTGGTCGGCGACAAAGCTTGCGCCGCGCTGGCCCGCCCAGTCCCGTTCCATCTGATCGAATTCGACCTTCACGACGATCACCCCCAGCGATTCCCGCGCCGGACCGATGCGGCTGGCAATATAGAGGCCAGGTCGATTGCTGACGGTGCCCAGCGCGAAAAGCTCGGCTGAACCCTTGGTCATCGCGTTCAGAAAATAGGGGCGGAAACTATAATCCTGCCCAACAAAGCTAACCGGCTTGCGATAGTTGCTGGCCGCCAGCGTGCGCCCGTTTGCGGCGATGACAAAGATGGCCGCCGCGTCGGTGCGCTCCGCCAGATGGGCCAGTTCGAGGTTGACGGCATTGGCCCGGGGATCGGTGCGGCTGCGGCTGCGGAGCAGGGCGATAACATCGGGATTTTCGCTCAGCGCGATTGGCAGCAGGCGGAATTTCTGAATTTCCGAGGTGAACAGGGCGGCGTTGTCATGGGCAAGTTGCGCAGCCTCCTGTGCCGCACTCTCGGCCGCACTTTTATGTGCCCATTGTTCTACCGCCAGCGCTGCAATCGCCATCAGCAGCACCAGGGCAAATAGCAGCCACCGGATCTGGGCGGTCAGAAAGCCGCGCATGTCGCGGTGCTGGATGGTGCAGATAAAGCACTGTGCGGAAATCCGCACACATTGGCGCAGGCTGGATGATTCGCACCAGAAAACATGTTTAATATCATGTACATATTTGCCACCTCCCTTGGTTTGACGCCGCAGTTTTCAGACTGTTACGCTGATGGCCACCGAACGGAAGCGCCAAAAAACAGCGCAGGTTGGGGAGGGGACTGATTGCAATGACGTATGTCGCGCAGCCACCGCTGCGTAAAAGCTGGGTGTCGCATCCCTATCTGCAAGTGCTTGTAGCGATCGCGCTCGGCATCGCGGTGGGTGCCATCTGGCCGGATGTCGGCGTTGCGTTGCAGCCCCTGGGTGACGGCTTTGTACGCCTGGTGAAGATGATCATCGGCCC
>JBBQDD010000229.1:0-4550 GCA_038319335.1 Sphingomonadales bacterium | reverse complement strand
AAAGGTGCGCCCGAACGACGATTCGATGTTCAGGCTGGGGGTGCGTCCCGACAGGAAGCGGATATCAAGCCCGCTGGAGTTGATCGTATCCAGCACATCGCCCGAAATCGAGGTGACGGCCAGCGGCACATCCTTGCTCAGCTCCTCACGCCGGGTCGCCGTTACCGTGATGGGGGCCAGGCCGTCGTCATCCTGCTCGGCCTGTGGGGCGGCCTGCACGGGTGCCGGATCGGCAGCGGCGGCAGGCGTAGCGGCCAGCGCCAGAATCAACAGCGATGCGCTGCCCAATAGCGAATGGGCAAAGCGGCGATCAAATTTAGGCATAGCGGACATGATTCCCCCGGAGTGAAAAGACGGCAATCTTCCCTGTCATCCGTGTGACCCGGATTCTGCTTTGTCCGGTAACATAATCGTCACCGCACTCAAGACGCGGGCGATGAGCACACGCGAATTAGGTGTGGATAGTTGCGCCAATGCACCAGCTTTGGTGGATTGGTGCCCTGCAGATCATTCCAGCCCGTTTTCTATTTCGCTGAATCCGCGAACAGCCGCCGCAGGAACGCGATTTCGGCTTGCTGTGCCAAGTCCTGGTTCGGCTTTTTGCGCCAGCCATGGCCTTCGTCTGCGAACAGAATGTAGGAAACCGGCACTCCCCGTGCACGGATGGCCTGCACCATCTGTTCGCTTTCGCTGCGGGGTACACGCGGGTCATTCGCGCCCTGTTCGATCAGCGTCGGCTTCGTGATGCCGGCGACATTGGCGCGCGGTGAAATGCGGGCGAACACCGCCTGCATCTTCGGGGTACGCTCATCGCCATATTCGGCGCGGCGGCTGTCACGGCGATAGGCTTCGGTGTTCTGCAGGAACGTCGTCCAGTCGCCAATGCCGAACAGGTCGACACCGCCGGCCAGCTTGTCACTATATTTGGTCATCACCGCCAGCGACATATAGCCGCCATAGGAGCCTCCATAGACCGCGATCTTGGCGCCATTCAGGTCGGGTTGGGTCTTTATCCAGTCGATCAGCGCGCCAATGTCGCGCACGCTGTCCTCACGCTTTTCGGCATTGTCGAGATTGAGGTAGCGGGTGCCGTAGCCGGTGGAACCGCGCACATTCGGCACGATCACCGTCGCCCCCAGCATGTCCGCAAAGGCGGCGGGGGTGGTGGACCAGCCAGGGCGCGACTGCCCTTCGGGGCCGCCATGGATCAGGATCACCACCGGGGTTTTGGCCCCGGCGGGCACCAATTTGCTGCGATAGACGAATGCGGGCACCGACAATTTATCAAAGCTGGTAAAGCGGACCAGCCGGGGCTCGGGCATCATTGCGCGATCGAGCGGCCCGGCTTCGGATTCAGTCCAGCGTTCCAGCGTGCCGCCTGCCACATCCCAGCTCCAGATGTCGCCCGGCTCCGTCGCCGATGCCAGCCCGATGGCGAGTTTGCGACCATCGGGGGACAGATCAAGCCGCCCAACCACGCCGTTCGGCAAAGTCGGCTGCGGCAGCGCACGGCGAGTGACGTAATCCTGCACGGTGACGCGCGAATAACCATCCTCGTTGGTGGCATAGGCCAGGATGCGGCCATCATCGCTCAGGTCGAACTCTTCGACACCCCAAGGGGATGGCGGCGATACCGGGGTCAACGCCCCGGTCGCGATATCGATTTCCACCAGCCGCTCGACATCGCTGCCCCGGTTGCTCACCACCAGCACCGCTTTGCCGCCGCGCACAAAAGTGGCGCCCGCCAAGCTGGCCTTGGCCCCCTTGGCAATCTCCGTCGTGGTGCCGCTCGCGATATCGAGCAGGAACAACTGGTCTTCAACAGCAGAGGTGCTGCGGGTGAGCAGCAACGTCTTGCCATCCGCCGACACGTCCGACGGCGACGTGACCCCGGTGCCCTGAAAAATCATCTGCCGCGATGCCGGATCAGCCGGGTTGGCGCGCCATATCTTGCGATCGGGCGAACCCTTGCTCGCCTGCGCCCAATAAATCAGGCCACCGTTGCGTGCGATGACGATCGATCCGTTCTGCGTGCCCGTTTCCGTGAGCTGCACAGGCTTCAGGTCTGGCCCCATCGCATAGATCTGCACCCATTCATCGCCGCCGGTATCGCGGCTGAACAGCACCGTATCCGTGCCGGGGATTGAACGCGCCCCGCCAATCGGCTCGGCGGCAAAGGTAATCTGGCGGCGGGCCATGCCCGGTCCCTTCACCCGGTGCAGCTGCGGCGTCGCGCCGAACCGGGTCAGGATCAGCATGCTGCCGTCTGGCATCCAGTCGGCAAAGCCGGCCGATCGGCTTTCGCGGTAGCGGGCCAGATCACGGACCAGATCAGCCGGGATGGGGGGTACATTCTCCAGCGTCGCCGCACCAACGACCCGCGTTTCCACTTGTTGTGCGACAGCGGGCAGGGGGAGGGCCAGCGCGGCAAGGCAGGTGGCGGTTAGCAGGATGGTGCGCATGATATTCCCCGAATTTGCCAGCGTTGGGCTGGGTGCCTGATGGGCGAAAGCTAGTCCATTTGTGGGCAATCACCAGCCAAAACTGGCATGCGCCGGCTGATCCGGTAATTCACCGGATGTTGGGGCAGGGGCCTATTCGGCCCGCTTCACCACTGGCCCCGATATATCGAGGATGACATCGTCGGTGACCAAAGCCGTGATGATCTCACCCGCCTTGATCTTGGCTTCGTTGCCCCGGTTGAAAAAGCCAGTGACGCCCGCAAGGGCAACGAGAACCGCCGTGGATGTAGCCGGCACGCCCTTGCTCGACACGTCGCCGCTGACGGTAATTCTGGCCTCGCCCAGCTCCAGATAGTTGAGCTTTGCCTGCAACACACCCGCCCTGCCGAGCGCCCGCGACCCGCGCGCCGATGTGACTTCGCCGTACACCCACGCGCCGACCGGAATAACCGTTTTCCCATCGACGGCGACGGGCCGGTTCACCCTGAGTTTGAAGATGGTGCCCGGCTGCACATCTGCGGTGTTTACCTCCCTGGTCGCCATCAGCTCGATCGGCGTGTCGCGTTTCAGCACCACGCGGAGATTTGCGGCGGTGGTTGGTGGGGGTGATGCAGGCGCATCGGCAATCTGGCTGCCCAGCAGTGCCATCACCGTCAATATCTGGTGCGCCATCGTCCCGAAACCCCCATGCCGTTGAACCTGAACGGCTTTTGACGCCAATCTGGACCGTTCCAATATTGATAACGGCGCTGCCCCGCGTCAACTAGCGTGGGCTGCACCATTGCGGACCGGATTTTGGAGGGGATGACAAAATGAAAACGACGCACATGATTGTGGCCCTGGCGCTCGCGACCGCAGTCGCGGCACCGCTGCTTGCTGCCGACAAGGCCGCAAAGCAATTTGTGGTGGTGAATGAGGATGTCGGCGTTCCCGTCTTCGCCACTGATATCACCGATCGGCCGTACACGGTGGTGGCAGAGGTGACGGCGGGTATTCGCAAGCCGACCATTTTCAGCAAGGAGGCATCGCAGAAAAAAGTATATCGCGAACTGTGGGAGCGCGCTGAAAAGCTGGGCGCCGACGCGGTCATCAACGCGCGCTATGGCGACGCGCACGTAACGGCATTCAGCTGGGGCAAGACCAACGCCACCGGCACCGCGGTAAAGTTCACCACCCAGCCGACCCAGTAATTACATCCTGGAATCAAGGCCTGCCGACACACAAAAAAACCGCCGCCCGGGTTGCCCCGGACGGCGGTTTTTATTTGGGTGCCTGATCCGATCGACGATCAGGCGTCGGTGTTCAGGTAATCCCCGGCATCGGCATCGGTGCCGTGGCCGCTGGTAATAACCGCGCCCAGTGCATCGTCGCCCGTGCCACCGGCATCGCGTGCCGAACGGTGGAGTTCGGCTGCATGTTCCTCCGCAGCGGAGTTGGGGGCGGTGATCGCCACTTCGTCCATCCGCCGTTGAGCCACGCGCATCGCCGCATCGCGCGAATTTGCCGTCACGCGCAGCCGGTTCAGGCCAGCGCCAGTGCCTGCCGGGATCAACCGGCCGACGATGACGTTTTCCTTCAGGCCGATCAGCGTGTCCTGCTTGCCCTGGACCGCCGCCTCGGTGAGGACGCGGGTGGTTTCCTGGAACGACGCCGCGGAGATGAAGCTGCGGGTCTGCAAGCTCGCCTTGGTGATGCCGAGCAACACGGGCTTGCCGACAGCACGCGCCTGCTTCTTGTCGAGCTTCGAGTTGATGTCGTCCATCTCCTCGCGGTCAACCTGCTCGCCGGCCAGCAGCGGGGTATCGCCGCCATCGGTGATCTCAACCTTTTGCAGCATCTGGCGAACGATCACCTCGATGTGCTTGTCGTTGATCTTCACGCCCTGGAGGCGATAAACCTCTTGGATTTCCGACACGAGATATTCCGCCAGCGGCTCGATGCCGAGCACTTCCAGAATATCATGCGGATCGGGTGAACCACCGATCAGGTTGTCGCCGCGCTTGACGTAATCGCCTTCCTGCACGTCGATCACCTTGGACTTAGGCACCAGATATTCGACGATCTCGCCGCCATCCTCGGGCTGGATGC
>JBBQDD010000228.1:0-4568 GCA_038319335.1 Sphingomonadales bacterium | reverse complement strand
CACATTGAACCCATCATTCTGCCAGGTGATGCTGCGCGCGGCGACGATAGCCTTTGCGCCATCATTGTCATGGGTGATCTGGCGGGGCTTGCCGAGCGCGTCGGCATAGATGGCAGGGGCGGTCGCGTAATCCTGCACGACGGTTGCGACCTGTTTGCCGTTGGCGCTGAAGGCCGCGCGGCCATCGCCCGCGCCAAAGCTGGCCGGGCGGCTGAACTGCGCTGTGGAAAAGCCGGTTGCCGGGCTAACCGACACGATCTGTGCCTGATCGCCCTTCAGCACCACCGCGCGCAGGCCCCCCATTGTCCAGTCCAGCGACGTTGCGGTAGCGGTCGCCCCGGCGGTGATGTTGGTCGGCACGCCGCCCTCTATCGGCACGGTCCACACATCGCCGCCCACCGCGCCGAAATCACTCATCAACCCGCCGATATAGGCCACCGTCTTGCCATCGGGGGAAACGCGCGGAAAGTTCAGCTGGGTGGCCGGCTTGGCGATTTGCCGTACCGCGCCCGTCTGCGCATCAACCGCGTCCAGGGTGGCGACCCACCAGTTCGCGTCGCCATTGCCCAGCGCGCTCGTCACCACAAATGCCCGGCCATCGGGCGTCCAGTCATATTCGTAGATGTAGCGACCGGCGGGCGAAACCGGCTTTGCATCGGCAATGGCACCTGCCGCCAGATCGAATACCGCGAGCCGTTGCTCGTCATTCTTCTCGCCAATTTCCCCCACCTGCCGAACGCCTGCCTGCGCCGCGCCGGATTCCTTTGCGGCCCCGATCGTCACGAGCAGCGCGATCCGCTTGCCATCGGGGGAGAAGCGCGGGGTCTGCGCGATGCCCTTGATCTTGGCGATCAGCTGCGGTGCGGCGTCGGCGCGGGCAATGTGCAGGCTAACGCCCGCCGCTGCCCGGTCGCGCGCCAGAAACGCCAGCGTGCCGTCCGCTGCATAGGTGAGGCCGGAATAACTGCACGTAGCGCAGGGGTCGATCGTCGACACGATCTTGCCGGTTTTGGCGGCGCGCAGCGTGATCTTGGGGTGGCTGCCCTCCCCAGCTTCCACCGTGGCGATCTGGGTGCCCGATGCGTTGATCGCCAAGCCGCCATATTGCTTGGTCGCCGCGACCGCGGGCGCGCTGACGGTGGCGAGCAGGGTGAGTAAAGCTAAGGTAATACGCATCAGGCTGGTCTCTCCGACGATTTTCATTCGGATAGCACAGCACCGGCCCGCTGCAAGCCGCGCCCGACCAGCAGCAAGGGCCCGCCATTGCTGGCGAGCCCCCTGGGTTGATCGCTGCCGACGTCAATCAGCGATATTGGCGATCGTGCTTCTGGTTCTTGATCCGGTTGCTGAGTGCATTGAACCGCTGATCGAGATCGCGGCGCTCCGCTGCTGTCAGGCCCGGGCGGCTGCGACGATAATCAGCCTCAAGCCGGGTCAACGAACGAAACTGGGTGCGCAGCCGGGTCGCCTCTGCCCGGTTGAGCGCGCCGGACCGCACGCCCTGATCAATCCGCTGGCTCAGATTCGCCTGGCGCTGGTTGATCGACTGCCATTGCTGCGCATTGGCTGCAGCGGGAAGGGCAATGACGGCAACGCTGATTGCGGCGGCGATGAAGGAAAATTTACGCATGATACTCGCTCCTTGGTTCACGACCTGAACAACGGTCGAAAATCAAAATGCCTTCACTGTGTCGCTGGAGTGTGTCGGCGAACCGGGAAAAGTGTCGCAACTCATACCCGGCCCGCCCACGTCACATCAGCTTTGCGGCGCGTATCATCGGCAGCGCGCGTCGTTGCGCTGCTCGTTCTTGTCGATGGCATTGCCGGCAACTGCACCGCCGCCCGCACCCAAAATGGTGCCCAGCACCTTTGATCCGCCCGGCGCGATCAGGTTGCCGAGCAACCCGCCCACCGCCGCGCCAACCACCAGCCCGGTGGTGCCATCAGGGCGGCGGCAATAATAGCGCCCGTCCTGCCCGCGATAGACGCGGTCGTTATATCCCAGCTGACGCTCCCGGTAGCGCCGATTGTCTTAGCGGTAATATTTGTCGGCATAATAGCCGCCATATTGGGGATCGGGATAGTTGTAATCATATTGGCGGTAGCTGCCGTAGCGCGGATCGCCGCCGGTATCGCCATATGTCTCGCAGCCCGCGAGCAGGGTGGAAGCGGCCAACAGGCCGAACATGATCGTGCGCATCTGGTTTCTCCTCTGTCGTGATCCACCAAAAATGTTCGGGCGGCGCGATGGTTGCATCAAAACGCAAATGCCCGCCGGTGCCGGGGCACGGCATCGACGGGCATCGCCGCTGGCCGGGATTGATCGGGGCAGGATCAATCCCGGCTGGCGTACCGATCAGCCATTGATCAGGCTGTGCTTCAGATCGCGCATCTCGTCATGCCCGGCGCGGACCGACAGATAGGCGGTCTGGATGGCTGCCTGCACGGGTGCCGACAGGTCGTTATCGGCAAGTGCCGCTTCATATTTGGCCTTGATATGGTCTTCGCCGTCCTCAACCGTGCTGACCACGGCGGCATCGTCATTGCCGGTGATCGCCGCCTTCAGGTTCAGGAAAGCGCGATGCGCGCCGGCGAGCAGCGTGCCGTCTTCCTCCGGGGTGCCGCCGAGCCGTGATACTTCAGCGCGGAGCTGCTGGACGACCTGTTCCCGCTCTGCAGCGCGGGCACGGAACATCGCCACGAAGCGGCCATTTTCGGCGTCGCTGGCGGCGGTGCGATACCCGTCGACACTGTCGAAGGTGGTGGCGATCAACCCGTTCAGGGTACGGATATCGTAATCGGTGTTCTGCATCATAGCCTCCATATTGTGGCACGACTAGAACGACTTAACCGCCAATCGGGCGCAATCGACCGGCCCGATTTATCGGGCGGCTGGACGGGGGCGGAACAATATGTGGCGGGGATATGCGCCCGCCGCCGCTGCGCTGCCCCGCTATCCCCGCACCACCGCCGCGACGCGCAGCGACCCCGCAGGCGCAGGCGTGATGAGATCGGCAGAGGGAACCACGCCGCCAATCCAGTCCGCCCAGTGCGCGCGCGGCATCAACACGATCTGGCGGCTGTGATAGGGCGCGACATCGGGGCCGGGCGTGGTGGTGAGCATCGTGAACGCCTCCCCCACGGCAGGATCGGCATGCCATAGCCCGGCGACGCAGAAGAAGGCGGTGCCCAAGGGGTTTTGCGGCGGGTTTTGGGGGGAGTTACTGGCCGGGGCGTGATTGAAACCGTCCGCCGCCCCCAGCGCCATGTCCCCCTGCGAAGGCGGGAGCCCAGCCTGGCCCCCCGCCTTCGCGGCGGGACATTCTTCGGCGGGGAAAGGGGGTTCACCCTGGCCAGCATCAGCACCGCCCGCCAGCGAGAAGAACCACTTATCCTTCTTCGCCGATTTCGGCGCGCCGGGCGGGGGCGCGGTGAATTCGTAAAAGCCATCGATGGGGATCAGGCACCGCCCGCCGGTGGCGCTGTTGCCAAAGCGGCGGCCCTCACTGCGGAAATTATAGAGCGGGCGACCATTGGACATCGGCCAACTCCACCGCCGCATCACGCCCTCTGCAGCGGGGGTGCCTTGGGCGTGAGCCGCATCCGGCGAGCGCGCGGCGCGGATGATGAGCGTGGGATCAGTAATGCGGATAGACGCCACCGCCTGAAGATTGGGCAATCCCTCAGGAAAGACGAGCGGCACCTTCAACTGCGACCAATCCTCCCGGATTTGGCCGAGGGAAATACGGCGGGCGGCTTCGTTGCACATGGCGCGTGCACGCTAGGATTTAGCGAACGCTAAATCCAGCGCCGCGCGCAGGCGCGGGCAAGCCCGGCCGGCGTCGCCCAGGCGACGACCGACGACGCGGCTTTGCCGCGGCGGGATGGGTACAGTTGGTAAACTGGCGCAGAGATTGGGGGACGGTTTCGAGATTCCAGCGCGTGTCAAGGTGCATCTGGGGCTCGATGCCGCGCGGTGCTGGATCATGGTCACCGAACTCAACCGCTTCCGCTGGTCGGCGCCGGACATCCGCCCGATCGAGCGCGGGGAGGAACGGACGCCCTATTGCGGGTTCATCCCGCAGCCGCTGTTCGATGCGGTGCTGGCGGCGGTGATCGCGCGGGCGGAGGCGAAGCGGGTGAACGTTACGCGGCGGAGCGAGTGACGAAACAGGCGGGCCGGATGGGCGCGTGCTGGACGACGGCACGCCCTTTTATGGCGCCATCCCGGATTGGCTGTTCTTGCGGGTGCGGGTGGGTGTTGGGAGTTGGGTCGCGGGGGATGCGGGTTGTGGGGCGGGCGTAGCGACGGAAGTTTCGTGCATTTAGTAAACTAGCGCCGTAATTACGCCATCGTGATTACCTTCTTACTCAAGGTCTAATGGGAGGGGTACGAAGTCTGAATATATTTGCGCGTACCAGCGATTTAGGCCGTGAACCCATAAAGGCGCGCGCGTCAGGTTCCGGTATTGAGATTGTCGTGAAGGCTCTTGAGGATGCCGTCGCCCTCGACCGATCCGGAGATGAGGCAGGGATCATCCCACTCGTTCTGGAAGGCGAAGCTGCAT
>JBBQDD010000227.1:0-4598 GCA_038319335.1 Sphingomonadales bacterium | reverse complement strand
AAAATGTCCGCTACTGTTCTGACAAATGCCGGATTACTAAGGGTTAGGCGGGGGTTCAGGCGGGGGTTCAGGCGCGGCGCATCGGCCAGCCATATGCAGATATACGAGTGCAGATAGGCGTGTGCATATAGGACAGTCATTTTTTTTCGTTGCTGGCCGGATAGACCTGATCGGCATTCCGGTGCACACTCGCCTGAAATGCAAGTCACCGGGCGCGTATCTGCCCGCGTACTGACCTAGGGGGGCAACGATGCAGGTACGGTTCTGGGGAACCCGTGGGTCCATGGCAAAGCCTGGGCCGGATACTGTGCGCTATGGCGGCAACACATCATGCGTGCAGGTAACGTCGGATTCGGGCACACTGCTCGTCATCGATTGCGGCACAGGCGCGCACGGACTGGGCCAGATGCTGATGAAGGAAGGGCCAAAGCCCACCCGCGGCCATGTGCTGATCAGCCATACCCATTGGGACCATATTCAGGGCATCCCCTTTTTCGCCCCCTTCTTCATCCCCGGCAACAAATGGGATTTCTATGCCCCCAAGGGCTTTGGTGAATCGCTGCGCGAGACGCTGGCCGGGCAGATGGAATATACCTATTTCCCCATCACGCCCGAGGCTTTCGGTGCTGAGCTGAACTATAACAACCTGTCGGAGGGCGTTTTCCGGATCGACGATATCGTCATCCGCACCCGCTATCTGAACCATCCCGCGCTGACGATCGCTTTCCGGATCGAGGTTGACGGGGCCGTGGTGATTTATGCCTGCGACCATGAGCCGCATTCGCGCGAGGCTGCTGATGGCACCGGTACGCTCGAGGGGCAGGATCTGGCCCATGCCGAATTCCTGCGCGATGCCGATCTGGTGATCCACGATGCGCAATATCTGGCATCGGAATATGCCGGCAAGATCGGCTGGGGCCACAGCACGGTCGAATATACCGTGCAGGTTTGCCAGGCCGCCGGCGTGAAGCAGCTGGCCATCACGCATCATGATCCGCTGCGCACTGACGACCAGATTGACGCTGTTGTCGCGAATTTGCGGGAATCGATCACACCTGCGGGCGCGATGGAGGTTTTCGGCGCGGCCGAAGGCATGATACTCGATTATCGCGGCAACCGCCCCGCCTTTGATCAGCGCGAAACGGCGATGATGGACCCGGCGGTCGGCTCTCGCGAGGCAGTTATCCTGCTCATCACCCAGGATACCGCGCTGCGCGATCGGATGCGTCAGGCCGTGGCGGACGAACCCGTGCTGATGAAAACGCGGGAGAACGATATCATCGCCGCATTGCGCGAAGATCAGCCCGCCACGGGCCTGATCCTGATCGACGGCACGATTGAATCGGGCGCGCTGGCGATGGCCAAATCCATTCGTGCGCGCCCCGATATGGGGGCGACACCGATCCTGTTCCTGGGCGGGATTGACCCCGGTTTTGGCAATTTCGGCGAAAATTCGGAATGGCTGCGTGCGCCCTATTCAATCGAATACGCCCGTTCGCGCATCCGCACCTGGACGATGCGCGGCGCCTTCCGCTGGCTGAGCGCAAGCATTCCTGAGAACGAGTCCGAACGACTGCAGGCGCTGCGCGCGCTCAATCTGGTGGAAGCCAGTGGCGATGAGCGCTTCGATCGCTATACGCGGATCGCCGCCGCGCTGTTCGACGTGCCCTATGCGCTGGTATCGATTGTCGACGATGAACGGCAATGGTTCAAATCCACCTATGGCACCGACATTGCGCAAACGCCCCGAGAAGTTTCGTTCTGCGCTCATGCGATCCACCACCCGGATGTGATGGTGGTCAACGATGCGCTCACCGATTCGCGCTTTGGCGACAATCCCACGGTGGTTGGCCCGCCCAATGTGCGTTTTTACGCCGGAACGCCGCTGATCCTGCCGAACGGCTTTGCGATCGGCACCTTGTGCATACTTGACGATCGCCCCCGCGAATTCAGCGACAAGGATCGTGCACGGCTGGCCGATCTGGGCGGTTTGCTCGAGCAGGAACTGGCGCGGCTTGCAGCCTGATCGGATCGGCGCAGAGCCGAGGGGCTGATCAGGCGGGTTTGCTGGCCAGTTTCCAGGCGAGCCATAGCCACCCGATAATCAGCAACGCGCCGCCAATCGGGGTAATCGCGCCCAGCCAGCGCGGCAGGCCAAGCGCCATCAGGTAAAGCGTGGCCGCAAAGATCGTTGCGCCGATAACGAACAGCCAGCCGGGTCCGCGCGCGCCCATTTGCACCGCCACCAACGCCGCGACGGCGTGGAGCAACTGGTAGTGCGCGCCGGTTTTTAGCCAGTCAGCGGCATCGCCCGATGCGCCGTGCGCGCCAAACGCGCCTGCCCCAACCGCGATTGCGCCCGACAGCGCGGCAAGCACCAGCAACAGGTTCATCCCGCTTCCTCCGCCAGGTTCAGCGGGCCCCTGATCAAATGCGCGTCGCCCGCGTGCAAATCCCCGTCCACCGCCTGCGCTTTCAGCCGAGCCAGATCACGCGTGCGGTAAGCCGCCTCGGTCCGGGCGATCTCCTCGCTATCGACGCCAACGTCATTCAGCGCCTGACGCGCCATCGCGACGGCGGATTCGAGCGTTTCGCGGACGGAACCAGCCATGGGCGCGTCCTTCAACTTCACCAGACTGCGCCGATCATAGACGCGGACGAACACCGATGCCGCAGGGAATGCTTCCTTCACCGCGTGGAGCAGCGCTGCATCGACCTGATCCTCATCCACGCAGAACAGCAGCAACTGCACATCAGCAGCACCCGCCTGCCGAAGCAGATCGAGCCGCGTACCATCACCGTAATAAACCTTCGCACCAAAGCTGCCCGCCGTGGTGATCATCTCAGGATCGCGGTCGATCAGCGATACGCTGATCCCCTGGCTGATGAGCATCTGCGCCACCGTCTGCCCGAACCGGCCATAGCCAATCACCAGCGCGCTCGCACCGTCGCGCTGCGGCGTCGCCAGCCCTTCACTGCTGATCGTGGGTTCCGCGCGAAAACGCCGCGTGAACATCATCAAGAATGGGGTCGTCGCCATCGACAACGTCACCACTGCCCCGAACAGGCTGGCCGCCTGTGGTTCGATCAGCAGCGCGTCCTTGGCCTGGGCAAACAGGACAAAGCCGAATTCACCGCCCTGGCTGAGCAGCAGGCCCATGGCGAGCGCCGGACGCCAGCTCATTTTGAACAGCATGGCGATGCCAGTCATGATCGCCGTCTTGGCGATGATCAGCAGCGCGGCCATGCCGATGACGAAAAATGGCCGCTCCGCAATTGCGTTCAGATCGAGCATCATCCCCACACTGAGGAAGAACAGCCCGAGCAGCACCGCGCGAAACGGATCGACATCAGCCTCCAACTCGTGCCGATACGGGCTGTCCGCCAGCATCACCCCGGCAATAAACGCGCCCAGAGCAGTCGAAAGCCCCAGCGCCTCCATCACCGCCGAACTGGCGATAACGGTGAACAAGGCGGCAAAAACGAACATCTCCCGCTCGCCCAGCCCACCGATCAGCCGGAACAACGGGCGCAACAGAAACCGCCCTGCCGCGACCAGCCCGACGATCGCCAGCACGGTATAGACCCCCAGCAACCAGCCGGGTGGTGCGTCGGCGACCGCGGGCGCGCGAGACAGGGCTGCGACGATGGTGATCATCGGCACGATAGACAGATCCTGAAACAACAGGATCGCAAAGGCGCGCTCCCCAAACGGGGTTTTCATGCGGCCCGCCGATTGCAGCATCGGCAGCACCTGCGCCGTGGACGACAGCGCGAGCGGCAGCCCCACCGCGAGCGCGGCAGCGGGGGAGAACCCCGCGACGATCCACACGATGCCGGCCACAACCACGCCAGACAGCGCAACCTGCAGCGCCCCCAGCGCAAAAATATCCTGCTTCATCCGCCACAGTCGCGACGGGTTCAACTCCAGCCCGACCAGGAACAGCAGCAGGGTAATCCCCAGTTCGGCAATCCCCATCTTTTGTTCGGCATTGCCCACCAGCCCCATCACCTGCGGGCCAACCACCGCCCCGGCGACCAGAAAGCCCAAAGTCGCCCCCAGTCCGAGCTTGCGGAACAGCAGCACAAAGACGAGCGCAGACCCCAGCAGGATCACACCGTCGCGCAACGTCGAAGCGATCATTCTAACCCCCCGGATGCACGCGCGGCGGAAGCGGCGGCCTCTGCCGCTGCATCGAACGCAAGCCGGATCGACGCATGGCGCGCGCTATGCGGCCGGGCGGGTGCAAAAATGTCCAGCCCTGGCCAATGCGGCACGGCATCGCCCCCTGCGAGCCAATCCGCCAGCGCGTCATGGGTCGCTGCAAAATCCTCAGCCGTTTTTCCAACCGCATGTGCGGCCATCAGCGAGGCAGCGGCCTGGCCGAGCGCACAGGCCCGCACCAGCATGCCAATCTCTGTCACCCGGCCCTCAGCATCGACGTTGACGTCCACCGTCACGCGGCTGCCGCAGACCGGCGAGCGTTTTTCCGATGTGCCCATCGGCTCAATCAGCCGCTCGGCATAGGGAATCGATGCCGCAAGCCGCAGAATTTCAATATTGTAGAGCGGCGCGTTCACGGCTGCCCGCCGCTCAC
>JBBQDD010000226.1:0-4599 GCA_038319335.1 Sphingomonadales bacterium | reverse complement strand
TCCTTGTTCATCGCGCAGTTGATGTAATCGGCGGTTTCGCCCTTGTCCCAGCGCGATTGCATCCACGCGACCGACATATCGATGCTGTCATGATGGACGATCGGCGCGAGCGCATCGAAAAACGCCAGCGCATCCTTGCCGGTCGCATCGCCGATGCTGTCGGCCAGCCCCGGCGCGGTCAGCGGGCCGGTCGCCACGATCGTGGGGCCGTGCGCGGGCAGCGTATCGATGCGTTCACGCACGATTGTAATGTTCGGATGCGCCATCAGTGCGGCGGTGACGCCGGCGGAAAAATCATCGCGGTCCACCGCCAGTGCGGAACCAGCGGGCACCCGGTGCTTGTCCCCCTCCCGAAGTATTAGCGACCCCAGATCGCGCATCTCGGCATGGAGCAGTCCGACGGCGTTTGCTTCTGCATCGTCCGAGCGGAAACTGTTCGAACAGACAAGCTCGGCCAGCCCATCTGTCTGGTGCGCGGGGGTCATGTCCCCGGAACCGCGCATTTCGGAAAGCTTCACACGGAAACCCGCCTCGGCAAGCTGCCAGGCGGCTTCGGAACCGGCAAGCCCGCCGCCGATGATGTGGATGTCATGAGTCATGGATGGGGGCGATAGCGGGCGTGGGCGCGCAAGGCAAAGGCACAATGGTTCAGTTTCACGCCAATGGATCAGGTCATCATTTTGGTTCATATGGCGGGGCAGGGGGCGGACGAATGACGTTGGAATCGCGGCATCACTGGGTGTTCTGGGCGGCTTTGGTCGCGGGGATCACCTATCTGCCCGCGTCGTGGCTGATCGCCGATGGGGCGGGGCTGGTGGTGTGGAAAGGGGCGGGCGTTGCTTTGCTGGCGCTGTGGGCGGCTGCACAGGCGCGCAATCTTGATGGGTGGTTGCTGTTCGCGGTGCTGGCGCTGGGTGCGGCCGGTGATGTGTTGCTGGAGGTGGCGGGGCTGACGGTGGGGGCGCTGGCGTTCCTTGCCGGACATATGGTGGCGATCTGGTTGTACGCGCGCCATCTGCGCCCGGTGTGGTGGCGCACGGACGGGCCGATCGCGGCGGGGCGGCTGGTGACCATCCCGCTGCTGGCGTTCAGCTTTCCCGCCGATCGCGCGGCGGCACCGGGCATTGCGCTCTATGCCACAGGGCTGGCGGCGATGGCGGCGATGGCGTGGCTCAGCGATTTTCCGCGCCGTCTGGTGTCGCTCGGGGCGCTGCTGTTCGCGGTCAGCGACTTGCTGATCTTTGCGCGGCTGGGGCCGCTGGCGGGGTCGATCATCCCCGATCTACTGGTATGGCCGCTCTATTTCGGGGGGCAGGCGCTGATTGCCTGGGGTGTTGCCCGATCGCTGGCGGTCGACCCGTTACACTGACCCGTTACTCCGACCCGTTGCCCTGACCCGGCAACCGGCCCAGCCGGCGAGAGGAGATCGCCCTGCCAGAACCGGTCGCTCGTGGTCGCCTGTCGGCTCAGGTTGCCGCGGGGGCGTTCCGTACATGGCGCTCATTCCCATCCCGGCACCCCCGCGCGGACCGGGGATGTTCCCGGCGCGCGAAGGTGCTGGATCCCCGCCTGCGCGGAGATGACGATTAAGATGTGACCTTCACGGCGCCAGATAGGCATGCGCCAAGTGGGAGCGCGCTAGCTGGGATATTGCGTGTCATAGGTGCTGTTGGGCACACCATAGGTGGGCGTGACCGTTTGTATCCGGGTGCCGTCCTGCCGGTAAATATCGTATCCGCTTTGAATGACATAGACCGCGACGGCGGTGTTGGCCGGTGCGGTCAACGTGTCCGTCAACGTCTGTGAGCTTTGCATGCCTTCGCTGGAAGATGTGGTGTAGGTGAAGTTGTAGGAGAGCTTTGCACTCACCTTGAAGACTTCGGGCACGATCGACCATTCCATCCCCAGCTCCACGCCAACGCTGTTGGCGAAGGTTTTCACCGATTCAGAACTGATGCCGTCGGTCCAGGCGAAGGATTGCGATTGCGGCGTGCTGGTGTTGTTGTTCTTGAACTGGGCCAGCACATATTGGTCGTTGCGGACCATGGTGTAGATCGGGGATTTCATGATCCGGTCAGGGTCACTCATTCCGGGATCGGTGACCGCGAACCAGGGAAGCTGGACCACATATCGCACGGTAGCGCCGGTTTTGGGCGGTGGGTTCTTACTGGTGAGGGTGGGCGGCGACGGGGGGGTGGCGGGCGGGGTATCGCCCATCGCGATTTCGAATGCGGCAAAGCCGGTTGGTTGCGGTGTGTCATAGCCGGGGACGGGGATGAAGGTGCCCGGCGAAAAATCCACCGATCCGGCCGGCGCCGTGGCCGGCGCGATATCCCAGCACGCCACATCGTCACGCTTGCCGCTGCCGCTGTCATTGTAAAGCTGCGGACCAACCAGCGCCTGCTGCACCAGATCCTTGCGAACGCACCGGTAAAGATCGGTCGATGGCGGATCGCCGCCCTGACAGACGCCGCCCATGGCGACATAGCCGTCGGGCGCGACCGCCATCCATATCTGTGAGCTCCAGATATAAAGGAAATTTGTGGGCGGCTGCAGCGCGGGGGTGGCACCCTGGCCGGAGTCTTTCACCAGAATGGCTACGTGATTGCCGTTGGGATTATCATAATTGCCGATCATCATGTCACCGAGCGGAAAGAAGCCTTCTTGCCCGGTGCCGGGCTTTGGCCGCCACGCGGACGCATCCATACCTGCCCCGCTGCCCTTGTCATCCCAGGTCCAGTCGAAACTCGTCGTGAAATCGATGATCAGATCACCGATGACGATCTGACTGGTTTCCGTCAGCACTGTTTCCAGGTCTTTCTTTTTTTCGATCCTGCCCATCGCGCAATCCTCCGGCTGTGTTGACCGGGCAGGGATAAGTGCAGCCGCGCTCCGGAAAGCCGACCTTAGGCCGTTGATATCCAGCTGAAATGCCAGTTGCATCCAGATTGGCGGCGAAGCGTAGCGGATGCCGCCGCGGCGCGCATTTCCCCAGTCATTGCGGAAAGACTTTAGCGAAAAGGTACCGTCAATTCGGATGCAATCGCAACCCGCCATGCTCTACCAGCGAGCCCCTATCAGCGATGCCTCAGCCCGCGGCTAGCCTTGCGCGTCGATCACCAGCTGGATGGCTTTGCGCAGCGCATCGCGGGTCTGGTACAGCCAGTTGCCGGAACCGCGGCCTTTTGGCTCTTCCCAGCGCTCGGTAATTTCAACCGCCATCTGGTCTGCATCCAGCGGCTCGCCCGCCGCTCGCTTGCGCGCGATGGCCTCTTCGATTTCGGCGTTGAGGAGTTGGTCGATATCCATGATGCGAAGGCTCGTCGGGTTGGGGCAGTCGAGTTGGTGTAGGGGCGATTCGGCTGCAGGGTCGATCGCGGTGCGCGCCCGCTATGATGGGTTTGCAACCATTTGGGAATATGGACGAAGGGGTTGATCGCGCGCGGGGCGGTGCCGCTATCCGGCCACTGGCAGCATCACCGCGCCGCTATCGTCGCGGGCGAGCGCTCCGTAGGCAATCACCGCGGAGAGCGGCAGTGGTGCGTAGAGGTGTGGAAACTGCTGCCCACCGCGCGATTCTTCCCACTTGATTGCCCCATCCAGCGCATCGAGATCGACGGCGGCCACCCAAAGCCCGGTCTGCCCCGCAAAGTGCTTGTCCACTGTTTCGGTCAGCTGGGCCTGCGTGGACAAATGGATATAGCCGTCCGCCAGATCGATGGGCGCGCCGGTAAAGCTGCCGGCATGTTCCAGCGCCGTCATCTGATCCGATGTCAGGACTTTATAGGCGATCGGCGGTCGCATCACTGAGTGGCTTTCGTCTTGAAGAAGAGAGGGGGTACCAATATATGGTATCGAGCCCATGGGAATATAGCGATGCAATCAAAAAACACATCGGTGGCACTTAGCGATCATTTCATCGAATTTGCGCAGCAGCAAGTGGCGAGCGGTCGGTACGGCTCAACCAGCGATGTCGTGCGCGCTGGGCTGCGCTTGCTCGAAGAGCGCGAGACGAAGCTCGCGGAATTGCGCGCGGCAATTCAGGAAGGGATCGATAGCGGGCCGGGTGAGCCGTGGGATTTGCAGCAATTCCTTGCCGAAATGCACGCAAAGCATGCGCAAGAGCAATGCGCCAAGTAATTATCCGGCAGCGGGCCAAGCGGGATTTGCAGGAAATATGGTATTATTCGGCCGCGCAATGGGGTGTCGCGCAAGCCGACAGCTATGTGTCGATGATCCAAAAGGCGATTGAACGCATGGTGGTTGACGGGGCGCGAGCCGCCCGGTGCGACACTCTTTATCCGGACTTGCGACGCGCCCGCGCGGGATCACACATATTATTCTTCCTGGTCGATGCTGAAAACATCGACGTCGTCCGCATCCTCCACCAGCAGATGGATTTTGAGGCGCATCTCGATATGTCTGAGGACGGACACAGCGACAGGCTGAACTGAGCGCGCCATATGCTCAGGCGTCTGGGAGATTTTCGTCAATCACCCCTTCGCCTTCGCCTTCATCTTCATCGCTATCGGTAATCTTCGCCGCGCTGACCACCAGCTCGTTCTTGCCGACATCGAACAGCTTCACGCCCGCCGAATT